>DATBPR010000318.1:0-1748 GCA_036561285.1 Candidatus Limnocylindrales bacterium
TGGCCGATCTCTCGGCCCATTACGGTGGGGCGCGACCAACGGACGGCGGCGTCTCCGGAGCGCCGCGCCTGACCGCCGGCGAGTCCGACGGCGGCGCTCCGATGAGCCGGATCGTCCTCAACGCCCAGGAGGACCTCCGTCGCGAGATCGCCCGGGCGATGCACGACGGGCCGGCCCAGAGCCTGACGAACATCGTCCTCCAGGCCCAGATCGTCGAGCGGCTGCTGGGACGCGACCCGGACGGGGCGCGGGGCGAGCTGCGGCTGCTCGTCCAGATGGTCCAGCAGACCCTCGACGCGACGAAGTCCTTCATCTTCGACGTGCGGCCGATGGTCCTCGACGATCTCGGGCTCGTGCCGACGCTGCGTCGCGCGACGCGCGAGCGCGGGCGCCGGGCGGGGATCCCCGTGGAGTTCGACTCGATCGGGGCGGACCGCCGGATCGCGGTCGACCTGGAGAGCAGCCTCTTCCGGATCGTCGACGAGGCGCTCGCGGCGTATCTCGGCGGCAACCCGGACCGGGTCGCCGTCCGGCTCGACTGGTCCGAGGCCGTCATCGACCTCGAGATCGCGGCGTACCGCGCCCCGACCGAGGCGATGGCCGCGGCGGACCGTCATCTCGCCGAGACGGTCGGCAACGAGGAGGGGGCCGGCAAGGACCTTCCACCGGCCCTCGAGGCGATGCTCGTCGACCGGCGGGAGCAGGCACAGAGCGCGGTGTCGGCCGCGCGGGATGCGGCCGTCGTGTCGCTGCCCGCCGCGATCTGGCGCGAGATCGAGCAGCGGGCGACGACGACGGGGATCACCGCCGAGCTCGCCGAGGGTGGGGAATCGCTCCACCTCCACGCGGAGATCGGTGGGGCGGACGGCGTCGCGGCCGGGACCGATGCGGTCGCCGCGGATTGAGCCGCTCCGGCGGTTCGCCGCGAACAACCGCGGCGGCGCGGAGGCCGGCCAGGGCCTGATCGAGTACGGGCTGATCCTGTCCCTGTCGGCGGTCTGGGCGGCCCTCCTGCTGTTCGTGTTCGGGCCGACCCTCAGCGCGGTCCTGCAGGCAGTCGGAGACGCGATCGACGCTGCGACCTAGCACGCTCGACGTCGGTCTGGTGCGGCGACGCCACGAACGCGACGACCGGGTCTCCCGTTCGGTACGAATGGGCTAGTGGCGTCGGCGCAGGGCCCTTGCCATATTGGCCCTGCCCTCAGTCGGGGGCTGAGTACTCATCCAGGAGGCTGCCTCAATGGCACTCGTTCAGCAGTTCCTCGCCTCGATCCGTCGGGACGAGGAGGGCCAGGGTCTCGCGGAGTACGCGCTGATCCTCGCGCTCATCGCCATCGTCGCGATCATCGCCCTGATCTTCCTCGGGTCGCAGGTCAGCACGATCCTCTCGAAGGTCGGCAGCTCGATCTAGCCGACTGTCCACCGCGACACGGAAACCGCCGGAGCCTTCGGGCCCCGGCGGTTTCTTGCTGTCCCGACCAGGCGGCCCGCTCGCCGGGCCGCGGATCGTGGCCGGCCCTCGTCCGATGGAGACGGTGCTCGCGCACTCCGACCAAACGCCGCCGCGATGCGGCGATCGTCTCATTGACAGGGATCGGAGCCGCCGGATAGGTTGGCGCCCGCCCTCGACCACGGTCGAGGAGATTCGAGGAAAGGAGGTATTGCCCACATGAACTTCCTCACCGCTCTCATCGCTTCGTTCCGCAACGACGAGGACGGCCAGGGTCTCGCCGAGTACGCGCTGATCC
>DATBPR010000319.1:0-1527 GCA_036561285.1 Candidatus Limnocylindrales bacterium
GCTCGCTCATGCACGCCGACGTGCACTCGCTCGCGTGCTCGGTCGCGCCTTCGCCTGAACCACCCCTGCGCCGGCTGACCCGTTCCGTCCCTCGATGACCATCCGGGCGGTCGTGTTCGACGTCGGGGAGACGCTCCTCGACGAGACGCGGGCCTGGTCGTCGTGGGCCGACTGGCTGGGCATCCCGCGGCTGACGTTCCTCGCGGTCTGCGGTGCGGTGATCGCCCGCGGCGGGTCGGACCATCTCGAGCCCTTCCGGATCCTCCGGCCCGGGATGGACCTCGCCGCCGAGGTCCGCCGGCGCGAGGCCGCGGGCGAGTCCGACCGGATCCTCGCGGAGGACTTCTATCCGGACGCGGTCGCGTGCCTGCGGGCGGTCCGCGACGCGGGTTACCGGGTCGGGGTCGTCGGCAACCAGCCCGCGAGCGCCGAGGCCCTGTTCCACGAGCTCGGCGTGACGCTCGACCTCGTCGCGAGCTCCGGATCGTGGGGCGTCCACAAGCCGGATCCCCGGTTCTTCGACCGGCTCATCGCGGAGATCGGCCTGCCGCCGGGCGAGATCGCCTACGTCGGCGACCGGGTCGACAACGACGTGCGACCGGCCGCGGCGGCGGGAATGACCGCGATCTTCCTGCGGCGCGGTCCGTGGGGCTGGATCCAGGCGCTGGACGGCGATCCGCCCGAGGCGGCGGCGACGGTCGAGAGCCTCGGGGAGCTGCCGGCGACGTTGACGCGGCTGGCCCGGCCGGCCGGCGAGGTGCGAGCGACCGGCTGACGCGACGGACGACCGTCGCGGGCGGTCAGGCCCGGGCGGGAACCTTCGCCCGGCCGAAGATCCGGAAGCCGACCTTCTGGCCGCCTGCCGGCGTCGGCGCCTGGCTGATCGCCGTCCCGACCAGGCGGTCGGCGAGGGCGTCGAAGTCCTCGGTGATCTTCTCGGTCGGGAACATGTCGATGATCGTCCGGCCGGCGTTGGCGGCCTTGACGAAGAGGAGGCCGCCGGACCGGATGAGGGCCAGGGCGTCCATGCCGACGGTTCGCTCCATGTCCGCCACGGAGACACCGCTGTTGGCGCGGTTGACGATGAGGGCGAGGCGGTCCTGGAGGCCCATCTCGACGGCGACGTCGCGGAGCTGGACGGCGGCTCGCAGCGCGGGAACGTCGGGCGTCACGGGGACGAGGATCCGGTCGGCCTTCTCGAACACGGCGAGGTTCAGGTTCGAGTAGGAGGGGTGGACGTCGATGACGATGAAGTCGTAGGCCGGCCGGGACACCGCGATGGCGTCGGCGATCCGGGTCGGCTCGAGGATCTCGGTGTTCATCGGCGAGGACGTCAGGCTGACGACGGTCAGGCCCGACGGATGGGGCGCGGCGATGTCGGACAGCGTCTCGACCGGGCCACCCTCGGCCTGATCGTTCCAGCTGTCGGCGACGGTCCGGACGTGCTCGAGCCCGAGCGACGTGGCGACGTGGCCGGTCACGGTGTCGGCGTCGATGAGCAGGACCTTCTGGTCGCGATGGATCTGG
>DATBPR010000320.1:0-2547 GCA_036561285.1 Candidatus Limnocylindrales bacterium
ACGCGCCTCGCGGACGGCGTGGCTCATTCGCGACTCAGGGGAGGAGCCGATCCCACAGGCCGAGCAGCTCGGCCTGGGTCGCCTCGTCGAGGTGGGGCCCGAGCACGATCGCCGCGACCGCATCGCCGAGCGACCGGGCGACACGGACCCGGTCATCGGCCGGGCCCATCGACGGCGAGGTGTTGAGCCCGATGATGCTGGCCCGGTACTGCGACTGGGCGTACTCCTGCATCACCGAGTCGGCGATCGCCCGGCGGGCCGCGCCGACGGCCTCTCCGAGATCCGCCTCGATCGCGACGCGCTCGGCGGTCCGGACCGCTTCCTCGTGCTCCTGCCCGTCGAGCCGGGTGACGGACAGCGGGAGGTCGTCGATCCGGACGTGCTCGAGGGCGCGGGCGAAGGCGTCGAGCCGGGCGCGGGTCTCGGCCGGGAGCGCCGCGAGCGCTCGCTCGTCGTCGCGCTCGCTCATGCCTCCGCCGCGGCGAGGCTCTCGTCGAGGACACGGAGGGCCTGGTCGACCTCGTCGGGCGTCGTGACCAGCGGCGGGATGATCCGGGCGACATTGGCGTACGAGCCGGCCGAGAGGACGATGAGCTCGCGCTCGAGCGCCGCGGCGATGACCCGCTTCGCGAGATCCGGGTCCGGGTCCGGCGCCGCGGTCCCGCGGCTCGTGCCGGGCCGGACGAGCTCCATCGCGACCATGCAGCCGAGGCCGCGGACGTCGCCGACCGAGGGATGATCCGCCTGGAGCTCGCGCAGGCCGCCCGCGAGCTGGGCGCCTCGGGCCCGGGCGTTGGCGACGAGGTCCTCGTCCTCGATCACGTCGAGTGTCGCGAGCGCCGCGGCGCAGGACACGACGTTGCCGCCGTAGGTCCCGCCGTGGGTTCCCGGCGGCAGCTTCGCGAGCAGCTCGCGGTTGGCGAGGATCCCCGAGAGCGGCATCCCCGACGCGATCCCCTTCGCCATCACGAGGATGTCCGGCTCGACGCCCCAGTGCTGGACGGCGAACAGCTCGCCGGTCCGCCCGAAGCCCGTCTGGACCTCGTCGGCGATCAGGAGGATCCCGTGCTCGCGGGTGATCTCTCGGAGCCGCGGCAGGAAGCCCGGCGGCGGGACGACGTAGCCGCCCTCGCCCTGGACCGGCTCGACGATGATCGCCGCGACCCGCTTCGGATCGACCATCTGGTGGAAGAGCAGGTCGAGATCCGCCTCCCACGGGCAGGTGCACGACTCGTCCGGCGCGTGGGAGCCCGCCGACGACCGGTAGCAGTACGGGAAGGTCGTGTGGTAGACGCTGCCGGGGAGCGGCTCGAAGGCCGCCCGGTAGACGTCCTTCGCGGCGGTCAGGGCCATGGTCTGGCCGGTCCGGCCGTGGAACCCGCCGCGGAACGCGATGATCACCGGGCGGCCCGTCGCGACCCGGGCCAGCTTGATCGAGGCCTCGACTGCCTCCGCCCCGGAGTTCGAGAGGAAAGCCTGCCACGGACCGCCAGGCAGCAGGCCCTGGAGGCGCTCGTACAGGCGCAGTCCGGGCTCGTGATAGACGATGTTCTGCTGGCCGTGAAGGAGCTTCGCGGCCTGGGCCTGGATCGCGGCGACAACCCGCGGGTGGGCGTGGCCGGTGTTCGTGACGCCGATCCCGGACGAGTAGTCGAGGTAGCGCCGGCCGTCGCGCGTGATCAGCCACGAGCCCTCGCCGCGGTCGACGTCGATGTTCGTGATCCGGCTCCAGACCGGCGGCACGACGCCGTGGTCGGGGAGGGAAGCGGAATCGATGGCCGGATCGGCCATGCCGCGACTGACCGTCGAGGTCATCGCCGCCGCCGGGCCGAGAGGATGTTCGAGGCCAGGACGAAGAGGACGGCGCCGAGGAACACGATCGAGCCGATGACGTTGATCTGGACCGGCAGCGCGTTCTTCTGGATGCCATAGACCCAGATCGGGAACGTGTTGGTCGTCGCGCCCGAGACGAGGTTCGTGATGATGAAGTCGTCGATCGAGAGCGAAAACGCGAGCAGGGCCGCCGCGACGATCCCCGGCAGGATCAGCGGGAACGTCACCTTCCAGAAGGTCGTGATCTCGTTCGCGCCGAGGTCCATCGCCGCTTCCTCGAGCCGGCGGTCGAAGCCGGCCAGCCGGGCCTTGACCGTCACGACCACGAACGAGATGCAGAACATGATGTGGGCGATCAGGACGGTCTGGGTCCCGAGGGGGTACAGCGTCCCGCGGGGGATGATGCTGTTGAACGGCGGCTGGGTCGCCGACGCGACGAACAGGGTCAGCAGGCTGGCGCCCATGACGATCTCCGGCGTCGCCATCGGCAGGAAGATCAGGCCGTTGACCGCGCCGCGGCCGCGGAACGGGTAGCGCGTCAGGGCCAGGCCGATCAGCGTCCCGAGGATCGTCGACACGATCGTCGCGATGACGGCGATGACCAGGCTCGTCCGGACCGCCTGCGGCAGGCCCTGCCAGTCGAACGGATGCAGCCAGCCGTTCAGGGTGAAGCCGTGCCAGGCGAAGTTGAACTTGCCCTGGTAGTCGTTGAAG
>DATBPR010000321.1:0-1606 GCA_036561285.1 Candidatus Limnocylindrales bacterium
AGTGGCGGACAGTTGTCCAGCATCCCCGGATCGGCCAGGTGATCCTCGAGCAGGCCGCCGCGCTCAAGGAGGCGGTGCCGATCATCCTCCACCACCACGAGCGCTACTCCGGCCACGGCTATCCGTTCGGGCTGCGGGGCAACGACATCCCGCTCGGCGCGCGGATCGTGGCGATCGCGGATGCCTACGACGCGATGACCAATGACCGGCCGTACAAGCGGGCGATCGGCCACGACGAGGCGATCGCCGAGCTGCGGCGACACGCCGGGACGCAGTTCGATCCCGAGCTCGTCACGCTGTTCTGCGACCTGTTCGCGGCCCGGGCGCCGTCGCCCGATCCCGAGGTCCTCGCGATGAACCAGACGACCGCGGCGATCGACATTGCCCACGGGTCGCGGAGCCGCCGCCGGGCGCGCGGTGGAGCCGGCCCGACGCCCGGGACGTCCGCCGCGGGTTGAGGTTCGCGGGCCGGCCCGTGCCGGCCGTCGCGCTCTCACCGTCCGACGCGGTCGCCCGGCATCCGCCGCCGTCTGGCCGCCTCGCATCCGCCACCCACCACATCAGCCAGGAGCCCGGCCGCGTGGCGGCCGGATCCTTCCTGCCCGGCCGCGTGGCGAGCGAACGGACCGGGGTGCCACGAAAATCGGGTCGGACGTTTTCGATCGGGCCGCCGGACGGCCGGAATCGGCGCGTTCACCGCTCCGAGGTGTCCGCGGGCGGTCGTTTCGGCCGCCTGGAGAGCGGCGGCATGAAGAGCGACATGCCCGGCCGCCGGTCGCATTCCCAGCGTTCTTCTCGCCGCGCGGATAAGTCCGCGTCGAGCGCCGGCGAACCGGCGGCGAAGCGCCCCCTGCTACGTTGCGGTTGCCCGCCAGGCACCAGCCGGCTCCGCCGAGCGATACCGTCCCCGCCGCCGACGACCCAGGTCCGTCGACCCGCCGGATGGCCCGACCGCCGGGGCCGGCGCCTTTCTCGACCGCGACGTCCGGCCCCGCCGGCCTCGCCGTCCATCGCCCGCCGCGTCATTCCCGCCGGAACGCAGGGTCGCCGGCCACGAAGTCGGTCAGACCGAGAAGGAGAACGCGGACCGTGAACAAGGTCCTCTTGACCGGGCGCCTCACGCGCGACCCGGAGATGCGCAGCCTCTCCAGCGGCAAGGCCGTCACCCAGTTCAGCATCGCCACGAACGAGTACATCGGCCAGGGCAAGGAGAAGGCCGAGTACCACAACATCGTCACGTGGGATCGGCTCGCCCAGACGTGCGGCGAGTTCCTCGGCAAGGGCCAGCAGGTCGCCGTCGAGGGCCGGATCCAGACGCGCAGCTGGGACGACGACCGCGGCGCCCGCCACTGGAAGACGGAGATCGTGGCCAGCCACGTCGAGATGCTCTCGGGCCGCCGGAAGAAGGACTACGCGGCCGAGTCGGCGGCCAACGGGCTCGCGGCGCAGGCAGCGGCCTACGGCGAGGCGGCCGAGGACGACGAGGACGCGGCGGTGGCCGCCGCGGCAGAGCCGCTCGTCGACGACGAGGCCGTCGAAGCGGCCTGACGAGGCGCCATCGCTCCCCCGAACCCACCTCCCCGGACCGGCGGCGGCTCCCCCTCCC
>DATBPR010000322.1:0-1953 GCA_036561285.1 Candidatus Limnocylindrales bacterium
GTCGAACCTGATCCTGCCGCCGCCGGACGGCAAGGCCAACTACGACATCGAGCTCTGGGGATGGAGCGGCAACCCGGATCCGAACGGCCTGACGATCATCTTCCGCTGCGACCAGATCGACAATCTGTCGGACAGCCAGTACTGCAACCCGGACTACGACAAGCTGTACGACCAGAACTCCGCCCAGTCGGGCACACAGCGTCACGACACCCTGGCGCAGATGCAGAACCTGATCTACGACCAGGCCCCGTACGACATCCTCTACTACGACTCGAACCTGGACGTGTACCGGAACGACAAGTTCGCCGGCTGGCAGAACAAGCCCGCCGACGGGACGCCGTTCTTCACGTACGACACCCTCGGCTACACGGCGCTGAGCGACGCCAAGGCCCAGCCGTCCGCGACGCCCGCGGCGTCTGCGGCGGAGGCGCCCTCGTCGGGGCCCGGTGCGTCGGCCGCGGCCACCGCGGCTCCGGACTCGGGCTCGACCACCTCGAGCAGCTCGAACACGACCCCGCTCCTCGTCGTCGCGGTGATCGCGGTGATCGTCGTCGTCGGCGGGCTGCTGTGGAACCGGCGCCGTCGCACGGCGGCGGTCGAGGACGAGTAGGCGAGCTCCCGGCCATGGGCACCGGGGCGAGGATCGCCGCGCCTGAGCCTCGCCCCGCGCTCCCGTCCGGGCAGGCCCGGCCCGCCATGACCCCGCTCGCCCCCGCGACCCGGCTTCGATGACCGCGCGCTACGTCGTTCGCAAGCTCGGCCAGGCGTTCGTCACGGTCATCGCGATCGTGCTGCTCAACTTCGTGCTGTTCCGGATGATGCCGGGCTCTCCGGAGCGGGCGACGAAGAACCCGCACCTCACCCCGGAGTTCGTCGCCGCCGAACGCGCCAGGTACGGCCTCGACAAGCCGCTCTTCCCGGACCAGCTCGTCGCCTTCGTCGAATCGACGGCGACCGGCGACCTCGGCTACTCGATCAAGTACCGCGGCCAGCCCGTCACGGAGGTGGTGATGGACGCGGCCGGGCCGACGGTGCTCCTCATCGGGCTGGGTGAGGCCCTCGCGATCGTCATCGGACTCTGGCTCGGCTCGCGCTCCGGCTGGCGTCGGGGCGGACGGATCGACCGGGTCGGCAACGCGCTCAGCCTGATCTTCTATTCGATGCCGTACTTCGTGATCGGCATGCCCCTGATCATCATCTTCGCCGCGGGCCTCGGCTGGTTCCCGACCTCGGGCATGACCACGCCCGGTGGCGACAAGACACCGGTCGAGGCCATCCTGGACCTCGCCCACCACCTGGTCCTGCCGCTCACGGCGGTCACCCTCGGCCTCGTCGGGGCGTACTCGATCCTGATGCGGTCGTCGATCATCGAGACGCGATCCGAGGACTACATCACCACGGCCCGCGCGAAGGGCCTGCCCGACGGCCGGATCCTCCGCTCCCATGCGTTCCCGAACGCCCTGCTCCCCATGGTGACCCTGATCGCGATCAACCTCGGCTACGTCGTGGCCGGGGCGATCACCGCGGAGATCGTCTTCAACTGGCCCGGCCTCGGCCTGCTCACCGTCCAGGCGCTCGACGCGCGGGACTACCCGCTCCTCCAGGGGATCTTCCTGTTGATCGCGGTGTCGGTGGTCTTCGCGAACTTCGCGGCCGACATCGTCTACGGCTATCTCGATCCGCGGGTGCGGGTGTGAGCGTCACGGGTCTCGCGGGCACCGAGCTCGGGGCCGGGCGCTGGAAGGGCACGGGCCGCCGGGCGCGCGACTTCACGTCGCGGCTCCTCGGCCGCGCGGACGGCCTGGTCGGGCTGACGATCCTCGCGTTCTTCAGCCTGCTGGCCCTCTTCCCGTCGTTCTTCGTCGGGCCGCTCCAGAGCGTCCTCGACGCGACCGGCCAGCCGCTCCAGCCGCCGAGCGCGGCCTACCCGTTCGGGACGGACGAGCTCGGACG
>DATBPR010000323.1:0-1826 GCA_036561285.1 Candidatus Limnocylindrales bacterium
GAGAGGGCGGGCTCGGAGGCCGCGAACGCCTCGAGGGCCTTCGAGTTGACGACCGTGATCCGGGCGTCCGCGATCCCGGCCTCGCGCCACCAGCCACGGGCGCGATCGGTCCGCGATCGGTCCGGGTCGATCGTCACGATCGTCCCGTCGTCCGGCTGGCCCATCGCCAGCCAGAGCGTGGAATAGCCGAACGCCGTCCCGACCTCGACGATCCGGCGCCGGCCCGCCGCCAGCGCCGCGAGCACCCGGCCGGAGTCGCGGTCGACGATCGGGATCCGCTCCGCGCCTTCCGTGGCCGCGGCCTCGATCGCTGCCAGCGCCCCGGACAGGGGCCGCGCCAGCGACTCGATCCAGTCCGCCTCGCGCTCGCCCGGCAGCCAGCCCCGGTCGTTCTTCATCCGGACCTCCGTCCCGCTGCCGTCGTCACACCAGCAAGCCGGCCCCGAAGTAGAGCCCGGCGGCGAGGATCGTCCCCGCGGCGATCGTGCCGACGTTGATGTAGAGGAGGCCCGTCGCCGATTCCATCGAGCGCGAGCGTGCCGTCTGGACGGCGGCCCACGACACGACGAGCGGGAAGATCAGGCCGACGATCAGCCGGAGCCACACGAAGAGCGCCCACGGCCCGACGAGGACCGAGAACGGGCCGGCGCCGACGCCCGGCCCGGTGCCGGTCGACACCCAGACCGCGAAGAGCACGACCTGGAGGGCCACGACCGCGAGCAGGCCGCGCGAGATGAGGATCAGCGGCGCCTCGGGCAGCTTCGGCGTCACGAGGTACCAGTGGCCGAGGATCATCGCGGCGAACACCCCGCCGGTCGCGATCGCGAGGATCACCAGCTGGAGCAGGAGCGGCACCGCGAACAGCGTGCCGCCGGCCCAGGCGAGGGCGCCGAACACCAGGGTCGCCCCGGCGGCGAACAGGCCGGCGGCGGCGATCCACGGGGCGCGATGACGCCGGGCGAGGGCGACGACGTAGACCGCGGCGATCACCGTGAAGGCGGCGAGCGCGATGCGCCGGGGCTGGTCGAATGCCGGGTCGATCCGGATCGGCGAGCCGGACGAGGCGACCGGCAGGGCCTGGTCGGAGAGCACCGCGAGGATGCCGAGGACGACCGCGCAGGCCGCGGTGAAGGCGAGGAACCCACGGGTCGCGTCGGTCCGCATCCGGGCGAGGACGACCGCGACGAACGATCCGATCGCCAGGCCGGTCAGGACCGTCCAGTTGATGAACGCGAGGTTCTCCGCGATTCGTTCCGCCGGCACCGTCCGAGTGTAGCCGAGGAGCCCGCGAACACCGTCTGGCGCTCCCCGGCGATCCGAGGGGCATGCCGGCCGGCGTTCCCTGCACGCCGCGAGCAGGAGCGCGATCATCGGACCGAGCGAGGACGCAGGCGGCCGGTCGGCGGCCGGAATGGAGGTTCGACCCGATGCCACTGCCGGACGGCGCGACATTCACCTGGTACGGCCACTCCTGCTGGGAGGTGATCACGCCGGGCGGACGGACGATCCTCTTCGATCCGTGGTTCGGCAATCCGCTCAGCCCGAAGGGCGCGGATCAGGTCGACCGCTGCGACCTGCTGCTCGTGACCCACGGTCACGGCGACCATTTCGGCGACGCGCTGATGGTCGCGAGCCGGACGCGCCCCGCCTGGCCGTGCATCCACGAGATGAGCCTGTGGCTCGGCCGGAACTACGCCCACAAGGACACCCTGATCGGGTTCAACAAGGGCGGGACGGTCGAGGCGGCCGGGATCAAGGTCACGATGGTCCGGGCGGACCACTCGTCCGGCGAGCTCTACGGCGACGCGGAGTCTCCGATCCACCTT
>DATBPR010000324.1:0-3633 GCA_036561285.1 Candidatus Limnocylindrales bacterium
CGGACGTCGTCGATCGGATGGATCTCGCCGGCGAGGGCCTCGGCGGCGGCATCGGCCGTCTCCGGCGTCGGGGCCGCGCCCTCGAGAAGCCGCTCGGTCGCGCTCGCCCGGATCGGACGGTCCGCGACCGACCCGAGCCCCAGGCGGACGTCGTGCCATGCACCGTTCCCGACCGGCACCCCGGCGGCGGCCGTGTCCTCGCGCCACGACAGGGCGAGGACGACCTTGCTGATCGCCTGGGCCCGCCGCGTCCCGATCTTCCGGAACCGGGTCTCGCGGCCGCCGCCGACCGGGATCCGGACGCGGAGGATCAGCTCGTCCGGCGCGAGGGCCGTCCGGCGGTAGGCGACCCAGAAGTCGGCCGCCGGGATCGTTCGCTCGCCACGCGGCCCGCCGACGACGAACGCCGCCTCGAGGGCGAGGAGCACCGGAAGCGTGTCGCCGGCCGGCGAGGCGTTCGCCGCGTTGCCGCCGATCGTCCCCCGGTTCTGGATCTGGGCCGCACCGATCGTCGCGGCAGCCTCGACCAGCGCCGGCAGATGCTCGCGACAGAGGCTCGACCGCCGGATGTCCGTGTAGGTCGTCAGCGCCCCCAGGACCACGGCGCTCCCGTCCATCCCGATCCCGCGGAGCTCGCGCAGCCGGGACAGGTCGACCATCCGGACCGGCGGCTCGCCGATCTCGCCGGTGATCCGGACCATCACGTCCGTGCCGCCGGCGATCGGGGTGATGGGATCGTCGGCGGTCGAGGCGGCGAGGATCGCCCAGGCGTCGGCGAGCGACACGGGGGTCTCGATCGGCGGCTCGACGGGCATGGGCTCAGAGGGTTCCAGTGCTGACGCGGGCGGCGATCGCGATCGCCTCGACGATCTTCGTGTAGCCGGTGCAGCGACAGAGGTTGCCCGCGATCGATTCGCGGATCGCCGCCTCGTCCGCGACGCCGCCGGCGTCGAGATAGGCCCGCGCCGCCATGAGCATCCCGGGCGTGCAGATCCCGCACTGGGCGCCGCCCGCCTCGAGGAATGCCTGCTGGAGCGGGTCGAGGACGAAGCCCTCAGGTGAGGGCTCGGCGAGGCCCTCGACGGTCGCGATCGTCGCCCCATCGACCTGGCACACCGGAACGAGGCAGGAGTCCACCGGTGCCCCGTCGAGGAGCACGGTGCAGGCCCCGCATTCCCCCTCGCCGCAGCCCTCCTTCGTCCCGGTCAGGGCGAGGTCCTCGCGGAGAACGTCGAGCAGCCGCCGCATCCCCGGCGCCTCCACCTCGACCGGCTCGGCGTTGACCGTGAACCGCCAGGCGGTCACACGGACCCTCCGATCACGCGGGCTCGCCCGGATCGCGCGGGCCGCGGAGCACCTGTGGGTCGCTCCGGGCGTCCGGGCGTGGATCGGTCCCGTCCTCGATCGGCGCGTCGACCGCGGCGCGGGTCGCCGAGGCCGGCGGTGCCCCGGCCCGAGCCGGTGTGACCCCGAGCGCGGTGAGGATCCGCTCCGGCGAGGCCGGCAGCTCGTGGACCCAGGCGCCGGTCGCATCGTGGATCGCCGCGACGACCGCCGGCGCGCCGACGTCCATCGGCAGCTCGCCGACGCCCTTCGCCCCGTGCGGCGCGCCGCTGAACGGGGCCTCGACGAGGACCGTCGTGATCCGCGGCGCGTCGAGCGCGGTCGGGATGATGTAGGTCGCGAGGCGGTCGTTCAGGTAGCGGCCGTCGCGGAGCTTGATCTCCTCGATGGTGGCGTAGCCGATCGCCTGGAGCGTGCCACCCTCGACCTGGCCCTCGGCGAGGACCGGATGGATGACACGTCCGACATCGTCGGCGGCAACCACGTCCCTGACCGTCACCTCGCCGCTGTCGAGGTCGACCCCGACCGTCGCGACGCAGGCTGCCCAGCCGAACGCCGGGTAGGCGTCGCCGCGGTAGGTCTCGTCGTCGAAATGGACGTGCGGGTAGGGCTCGAAGTGCTCGTCGATGCGGAGCGGGCCGTTCGCGGCGGCATCCGCGACTCGGACGTCGGCGAACGGCCGGCCGCCGTTCCGCTTCTCGACGGTCGTCCGTAGCCGCCGGGCGGCCTGGATCAGCAGCCCGCCCACGACCATCGCGGTCCGGCTCGCGACCGTCGGCCCGGAGTCCGGGACCAGCGCCGTGTCCTGGGGCGCCATCTCGACGTCCTCGGCGGTCAGGCCGAGCTCCGCCGCGACGAGCTGGGGGAAGATCGTCTTCGTCCCCTGGCCCATCTCGGTCGAGCCGGTCAGGATCCGGACCCGCCCGTCCGCCGCGAGCTCCAGGGACGCGACGCTCGCGAGCTTGACCTCGCCGGAGCCCGTGAACCCCGCGCCGTGCCAGGCGAGGGCGACGCCGATCCCCGACGCCACCCGATCGAGGCCGGTCCGAAGCGGCGAGCCGGGGACGTGCCCGGATCCGGCCCGCCGGCCGCGTCCGCGCTCGGTCCGGCCCCGGACCCCCTCGAACTCGGCGGCCTCGGCGGCCCGCTCCAGGACTTCCTCCGCCGCGACGCTCTCGCGCAGGATCTGGCCCGTCGGCGTCTCGTCGCCGAGCCGGTAGAGGTTCTTCCGGCGGATGTCGAGCGGGCTGAGCTTGAGGGCCTCGGCGAGCCGGCCCATCTGGACCTCGGCGGCGAACTCGACCTGCGGCGCGCCGAAGCCGCGGAAGGCGCCGTTCGGAGGGGTGTTCGTCCGGGTCGCCCGGGCTCGGATCCGGACGTTCGGGCACCGGTACGGGCCGCCCGCGTGGATCGCGCCGCGGCTCAGGACGACCGGCGTCAGCGTGCAGTACGCCCCGCCGTCCATGACGACCTCGATCTCCTGGGCGACGAGCGTGCCGTCGGCCTTCACCCCGGTCCGGTGCGTCACGACGGCCGGGTGCCGCTTCGTCGTCGCGGCCAGATCCTCGTGGCGGTCGTAGATCATCCGGACCGGCTTGCCGGTCTTCCGGCTGAGGAGCGCCGCGTGCAGGGCGATGATCGACGGGTATTCCTCCTTCCCGCCGAACCCGCCGCCCGTCTCCGCCTGGACGACCCGGGCCTGCTCGTCGGTCAGGCGAAGCGCCCGCTTCAGCGCCTTGTGGATGTAGTACGGGCACTGGAGCGAGCCGTGGACGGCGACGCCACCGTCCTCCCGGGGGACGGCGATCATCGCGTTGTTCTCGATGTAGAGCTGCTCCTGGTGGCCGACCCGGTACGTCCCCTCGAGGATCAGGTCGGCGTCCGCGAAGCCGGCGTCGAGATCGCCCGAGGCGATGTCGTAGTGGGCGAAGACATGGTCGCTCTCGACGGGGTCGAAGACGGCGGGGAGGGGCGTCGTCCGGATCCGGATCCCGCGCCGGGCGTGGCGGAGCGTCTCGCGGTCCGCGGCGGCGAGGAGGACGAGCGGCTCCGCATGGTGCTGGATCTCGCCGCCGATCGGGACCAGCACCGGCTGGTCGTCGCTGATCAGGCTGACGATGTTCTCGCCGGGGATGTCCGCCGCCGTGACGACGGCGACCTTCGACCAGTCGAAGTCGGGCTCGAGATCGAACCCGTCGAACCGGGCGTGGGCGTCGGTCGAGCGGATCGTGGCGCCATACCAGGCGCCGGGGAAGACAAGGTCGTCCGCGTACTTCGCCTCGCCGGTCA
>DATBPR010000325.1:0-14155 GCA_036561285.1 Candidatus Limnocylindrales bacterium
CTGCCGCTGCGGGCGATCCGCGAGCAGATCGCCTCGGCCGTCGACCTGATCGTCCACACCGCCCGGCTCAAGGACGGGACCAGGAAGGTCGTCAACATCACCGAGGTCTACGGGATCGAGGACGACGAGATCCTGATGCAGGACATCTTCGCGTTCGAGCAGACCGGGGTGAACGAGGACGGGAAGATCATCGGCGAGCTCCGGCCGACCGGGATCCGCCCGACATTCATGCCGCAGTTCGAGAAGCAGGGCGTCCGCCTGCCGCCCGGCGACTTCGGCATCCCGGCCGAGGATCCCAACCATCCGGCGCCCCCGATGAAGGCCCGCTGGGGGACCTCCGAGGTCAGCCCGGCGATGCTCGCCAACACCCTCAAGGTCGGCCGCGGCAAGGCCGTGCAGGCGGGCGGCATGGTCTACGTGTCGTCGGTCGGCCCGATCGATCCCGAGACGGGCCAGATCATGGCGACCGACATCAAGGGCCAGACCCGCCAGTGCATGACCAACCTTCAGGCGAAGCTCGAGGCGGCCGGCAGCTCGCTCGACAAGGTCGCCTGGGCGAGCTGGTCGCTCCGCGACCCCACCGAGTTCGACGGCTTCAACGAGGAATGGGTCCGCTGGTTCCCGGGTGACGCGCCCATCGGTCAGGGGACGCTGATGCCGCCCCTCCAGCGCCGGGCCGGGTTCCGAGTCTCGATCGGAGTGATCGCGGAGGCCTGATGGCCCGCTACCGCGCGGCGCTCGCCGGCGCCTGCTGCACGGTGACCGCCGTCCACATCCGTCCGTGCGGATTCACGTCGACCGTGTAGCCGCCGTTCGCGTCCGGGATGAAGGGCTCGCCGACCGTCGTCGCGGCTCCGTCACTGCACGGCGCCGTGAACGTCTGCAGGGATCCGGTCTGATCTCCGCGACTGACCGACACGTCCACGGACGTCCCACCCTGGCAGGAGACGACGACTCGGGCGATCGTGTTCTTGCCGGTCAATCGGCCGACAAGGGACTCGTTCAGGTCGTCTGCGACGAACCGAGGACCCGACGACATCGCCGACGTCCAGCCGCCTTCGTCGGGAGTCGTCACGATCGGCGCGGGATCGGCCGAAAGCAGCAACCGCCATGACGAGCCCTCCGGGGCCGTGACGAACACGTCCGGATTCGGCCGGTCACCCGGGCGCCACGTCATGTCGTGGATTGCCCCGTCGCAGGGCACCAGCGTGGTCGAATCGGGCACGAACGGACTCTTCGGGTCGGAGAAGCCGACGTGGTAGGCGATGGCCGGGGAGCCGGCGCACGACGCACGGAACTGGTAGCGATCGCGGAACTTGATCTGTCCCACGTCGATGGGCGGACCGATGGCGTCGCTGGCCTGGCTCGCGCCGGGCTTCGGGTGTGCCGCGCTGCTCGACGTATCGATCAGCACCTCGGCGCCGGGAGGGGCGATGGGTTCGGTCGCGCTGGAAGGGGGCGCGGCCGGACCGCCATTCAGTGCCCGGACGATGAGCCGCCAACTCGCCGAGCCCGGCAGCGCGAGACGGAGGACGGACCGCCCGTCGGCCGAGATCATGCTGGAGGTCATCCGGCCATCGCAAGCGACCGGGTTCGTCGGATCGCCCGGCGCGGCGCCAACCGGGACCAGGGCGAACGTCGCAACCGCGGCGGATCCATCCGGCGCGAGGCACCCGAACTCCATCCGATATGGCCCGTCCGCGACCGGACCCAGTTCCAGGGATGACGCGTGCGCCACCGGAACATCCGGCAGAGCGACGATGGATCCGGGGCCGTTCGCTTGGGCGAGGACGATGTCGCCGACGGGTCCGGCGTGGATCAGGTCTTCGATGGTCGGAAGGTCGACCGGAGGCAGGGCCGACGCTGGCGGCACATTCACCGGCTGGGCGCTCGACGTCGGCGTCAAGATCGCGAGCGCCGACGGTCCGGGTGTCGGATCCGGCTGACGCTCGAACCAGCCGCCGACGAGGCTCGCGACCCCGACCAGCCCGATCCCCACCGCGGCGGCCAGCAGGAGGCTGGTCGGCCGCAAGGCGTGCCGGCGCCGCCGCAGGTTCAGACGCCGCTCGAGCTCGGCCGGCGTGATCGTGAAGGCGAGCCCATCGCCCTCGCTGCGCAGCGCATCCCGCAGGCGGCGCTCGATCAGGTCCTCATGCATGGCGGGCCTCCGGGGTCACTGACCCGGTCTGGTCGGCGAGCGATCCGCGCAGCCGGTCGAGCGCGGTCTGGAGCTGGGCCTTGATCGTGTTCGGGCTCTTGCCGAGCGCCTTCGCGACCTCTTCGACGGGGAGGTCGGCGTAGTAGCGGAGGACGACCGCCGATCGCATCTGCAGAGGCAGGTCGGCGACACCGGCGAGCAGCGCCACGTGATCCGCCGACTCCGCGGCGAGGTCGCCCGGCGCGGCGCAATCCGGGACGAAGGTCAGGTCGACGACCCGGGCCGAACGCCGGCGCATGCTCAGGGCGCGGTTCGTGGCGACGCGAAGGAGCCACGGCCGGAGAGCGGCGTCGTCGCGGATCTGGCCGGCCTTCTCGAACGCCGTCAGCAGCGTCTCGATCGTCACGTCCTCGGCCAGGAGCCGGTCGCGGAGGATCAGCCAGGCGACGGCCTGGATCTCACGCCCGTGGGCGTCGAGCAGCTCGGCAAGCGTCTCGGGTCGCCGGTTGCGCAGCGCCTCGACCGTCATCGGCCCCTCGGTTGGCGGGCCGCGATCGGGCCCTGTCGAAGGGTAGACGCGCCAGACCGCTGATTCGGGCGAGCCTGGTGGGAGTTGACTGCGACTACGGGATCGGGAAGCCGCTGGCGCTCGGGAACCCGGGCAGACTGGTCGGAACCGCGGTGCTCAGGTCCTTCGGCAGGAACGGGCCGAGGATGGTGACCACGAAGGGCACCGTCGTCTGTCGCAGAAGATGGACCGTCTCGGACGAGTTGAAGGCCCGCACGATCTCCTTGATCGGCCCGGCGGGGATCCCGGCGACCTGGGTCGAGCCGGCGCCGAGATAGGCGTCGACGAAGACGACCAGGGCCGACAGGATGAGGATCGCCTCGACCCCGCCGAGGACGGCGCCCAGGACGGCGTCGATCTCCTTCGTCACGCCCTGGACGTGGATCCGCTCGATCGCCGACCGGCTCACGACGTGGAGGACGCCGAGGGCCGCCGGGAACAGGATGATCGAGGTGATGAGGTCGACGTAGGCGGTCGGCACGTCCGGGAACAGGTTGCTCGCGATCGCCCCGACGGGGATGCGGAGATATGCAGTCAGCAGGAGGGACACGACCGCGAACAGGATCCCGAACAGCCGCTTCAGGAATCCGGTCCGGAACCCCCCGAAGATGAACCCGGCAATGATCCCGAGCAGGACGACGTCCATGGCACCTACCGCCCCCGATGCTGAAGTCCGCGCGCCGCGGACGATACCGCTGTGGCAGGCTAGCCGCATGCGATTCACGACCACGGTCCGCCAGAACTCGAAGACCGCGACCGGCATCCCGGTTCCGGACGACGTCATGGCCGCCCTGAACGCGGGCAAGGCCCCGAAGGTCTCCGTGACCCTGAACGGCCACACCTACCGGAGCAGCGTCGCGACCGTCAACGGCGAGCCGATGATCGGCGTGAGCGATGCGGTCCGTCAGGCGGCCGGCGTCGCCGGGGGCGACACGCTCGAGGTGGAGGTCGTGCTCGATACCGCCCCGCGCACGGTCACGGTCCCGGACGACCTGGCGGCGGCGCTCGACGCGGAGCCCGTTGCCCGGGCCACGTTCGACCGGCTGTCCTACAGCAACCAGCGGTTCTGGGTCGAGCCGATCGAGGGCGCGAAGAGTCCGGACACCCGTCAGCGCCGGATCGAGAAGGCCGTCGCCACCCTGCGCGAGGGCCGGCCGCGCTGAGCGCGTCGCCCTTCCCCTACACCCTCCGCCAGTCGGCGCGGTCGCGCCATCTCCGGATCACCATCGACTCCGAGCTCGGCCTCGTCGTCAGCATCCCGCCGGCGACCCGTCGCGGCTGGGCCAACCCGCAGCCGCGGATCGACGCGTTCCTCGTCGCGCGGGCCACCTGGATCCAGCGACATCTCGATCAACGGGAGCGGGAGCGGGCCGAGCTCGCCGCTCGGGGCGGGCTCGCCGACGGGGCGATGGTCCGGTTCCGCGGCGAGCTCCACTGTCTCCGCGTGAGCCCGGCCGCCGGCGGCCGGTCGAGCGTCGCGCGGATCGTGACGACGGAGGGGTTCGAGCTTCGCGTCTCTCTTGCGGCCCGCGACCGGGATCGCGTCGCGACCGTCCTCGAGCGATGGCTCCGGGAGCAGGCCCGGTTCGCGATCGACGCCACGGTGGCCGATCATGCGATGGGTCTCGGGGTGCGGCCAGTGGCGATCAGCCTGCGCGATCCGCGGAGCCGCTGGGGAAGCGCATCGCGGCAGGGCCGGCTGATGTTCAGCTGGCGACTGATCCTCGCGCCGCCGGAGGCGCTGGAGACCGTCGTGATCCACGAGCTCGCCCACCTCCGGGTCTTCGGCCACGGCCCCCGATTCTGGGCGGTGGTCGCCTCCCGCCGGCCGGACCACTTGACCTGGCGGCGCTGGCTGCGGGCCCACTCGCTGGAGCTGCATGCGGCGCTCGCGACACCGGACGCCGACGCGCCGGTGCCATCCGAGATCTGAAGGTCAGATCGCCGCGACCGCTCCGCTCGCGGCGCGGATCGTGTCCACGACCTCGTCAACCGACGCGTCGTCGACCTCGACGATCTGGTCCGCGACCGCCGTCCAGAGCGGCGCACGCGAGATCAGCAGCGTGGTCAGCCAGGCCTCGTCCGGCGCGTCGGACCGCCGCCCGTCACCCGCGTCGATCCGCGAGACGAGGGTCGCGGGCTCCGCGTCCAGCCAGACGACCCAGCCGGCGTCGGGGAGGACCGACCGGAGCCACGGGTCGTCGACGACCGAACCCGCCGCGGTGATGACTGCCGGCGTCGGCCGGGCCAGGGCCTCGGCGAAGGCGGCCCGCTCGGCGCGATGCAACGCGAGCTCCCCGTCCGACGCGAAGAGGTCGGGCCCGGTCTGGCCGGTCAACTCGATCACGAGCGCATCGTTGTCGAGCAGCGGCCAGCCGAGGGCGCCGGCCAGGGCCCGACCGATCGTCGACTTGCCGGAACCCATCATCCCGACGAGGACGATCCGGGCGGGCGGCGGCGAGCTGGTCACCCGGCCCATTCTGGGAACCGCCGCGTCAGCGCGTGCGACGGCGACGCGAGGCCGGATCTGCCGTTCCTGCGGCGGCCGCGACCCGCAGGTCCGCGACCAGCCCCGCCATCGCTTTCTCGCGGGCGGGGCGATCGGTCGACCGGAGGATCGCCGACGGATGGATCGTGACGAGGACGAGCGGTGCCAGGTCCGATTCGATCGGCCGGCCGTGATCGCGGGTCACTCGTACGTCCGGACCGAGCATTGCCTCGGCGGCGGTCGCACCCATCAGCACGAGGACCTCCGGCCGGACGAGCGCGAGCTCGCTCTCGACCCACGGCAGGCAGGCGCGGACCTCCGCCCGGTTCGGGCGTTCGTGGAGCCGTCGCTTGCCTTTCGGGGACGGTCGCCACTTGAAATGCTTGACGACGTTCGTGACGAAGGTTGTCTCGCGATCGATGCCGGCCTGGACCAGCGCTTCGTCGAGGATGCCGCCGGCCGGCCCGACGAACGGCGAGCCGTCCACGTCCTCCCGATCGCCTGGCTGCTCGCCGACGAGCATCCAGCGGGCCGGCACCGGGCCCTCGCCGAAGACGGTCTGCGTGGCATGAACCCAGAGGTCGCACGCCCGGCAAACGGCGGCGGCGTCGCGGACCGAGGACAGGTCGGCCCGTCCAGCCTCGACGTCAGCTTCGATCCGCGCGGGCAGGTCGGTGTCGGTCTCCGTCGTCATGTCCCACCTCGGGCGGCTTCCTCGGCCATTCCGTCCCGGTCCGTCGATCCGTGCAGGAACTGCGTGAGCAGCACGGCGCCGACCGCGCCGATTGCCGGGCCGACGAGGTAGATCGGGAGATCTCCGAGCAGGCCGGCGACCAGCGCCGGACCGAGCGAGCGGGCGGGGTTCATCGAGGCGCCTTCCACCGGCAGCGCGATGAGCCCGCACAGGGCGATCGTCGCGCCGACCGCGAGCGCGGCATTCGGGCCGACGACGCGGTACCGGTCGGCCGTCCCGAGCACCACCGAGACGAGCAGGAGCGCGAGGACGGCCTCGATCGCGGTGGCCGTCCCCGCCCCGACCAGCTTTGGCGTCGTCACGCCAGCCGAAAGGGCCTCGCCGAACAGGGTCCGCAGGAGCAGCGCCGCGCCGATCGCCCCGACGACCTGGGCGATCCAGTAGGCGGGCATCCAGCTCGCGGGGATCAGCCGCTTGAGACCGAACGCGAGCGTGACCACCGGGTTGAAGTGGGCGCCGGACGTGTCGCCGATCGAGTAGATCATCGCCGCGACCAGCAGCGCCGGGGCGACCGCGCGGGCTGCCGCGCTCACCTCGTCCCCGCTGATCCGGGCCATCACGTCGGCGCCGGCGGCGACGAAGACGAGGGCGAACGTCCCGAAGGCCTCGCCGGTCAGCCGGCGCGGCCAGTCCGGTTGGCGAATCTCGTCCTGGTCGTCGCTGGCATGGCGGGACACGCCGAGGACGCTACGGGCGTCGAGCCGATGGATGCACCGGGCTCTCGGCGACGGGTCCTATCACGTCCGTCACAACGCCGGCCACGCGCCGGGCGATCGGGAAGGTGGTGGAGATGAGGGGACTCGAACCCCTGACCCCCGCGATGCGAACGCGGTGCTCTCCCAGCTGAGCTACATCCCCACGGCCGAATCGGGCGGTGCGCACCGGCAAGCGGCGGCGGCCGACGGGTCCCGAAGTGTAGCACGGGCCCTCCCGGCCTCCGGCAGCCCGCTACCCTCCGGCGGATGTCGATCGGTCTGGTTCTGGGGCTCGTCGCGGCGCTCTGCTGGGGCTCGACCGACGTCACGGCCGCGCTCTCGAGCCGGCGTCTCGGAAGCCTCCGCGTCGCGGCCGTGCTCCAGCTGACGAGCCTGGTCGTGGTCGTCGCGCTGTGCGTCCTGCGGAGCACGGGTCTCCCGGCCAGGCCGGAGGACACCGTCGCGGCCGTCGTCAACGGGGCCGTCGCCGCGATCGCCTATCTGTCGTTCTTCACGGCCCTCCGGATCGGCCCCGTCTCGGTCGTCAGCCCGGTGGTCGCCGCGTACGGCGGGCTGACGGTCGTGCTGGCGGTCGTGCTCCGCGGCGAGACCCTGGCGCCGCTGCAGGCGCTCGGCGCGGCGGTCGCCACGGTCGGCGTGATCCTGACAGGGCTGGTCTCCGACGGGGGCGTGCGGGGCGCCCGGATCGTCGGGCGCGGCGTGCTCTTCGGGATCGTCGCCCTGATCTGCTTCGCGATCCTGACGATCGGCCTGGCCGGCCCGATCCGCAGCGCCGGCTGGCTGCCCGTCCTCCTCGCCTCGCGGACCGCGAACGCGGCCACCGTGTGGGTCGTCCTGGCGGTGGTCCTTGCGCGTCCGCGCGTCGCCGGTCCGCTGCTCGAGCCAGGCACTGGACCGACCGTCGCGAGGCGGACGGCGCTGGCCGTCGCGATCGTCGGCGGCCTGCTCGACATCGCCGGCTTCGTCGCGTTCGCGATCGGCCTCGAGCAGGCCCCGACGTGGATCGTCGGCCTGGCCAGCTCATTCGGCCCGGTGGTGCCGGTGCTCGTCGCCGTGCTCGTCTGGGGCGAGCGGCTCCGGCCGAACCAGTGGCTGGGGCTGGTCGGGATCGCCGTGGGCCTGGTGGCAGTCGCCCTGCCCTGAACGCGGCGTCAGCCCGGGAGGCTGAACCAGATCCGGGTCTCGCCGCCGGCCGATTCCGCCCCGACGCGTCCGCCGCCGGCCTCGACCAGCTGCTTCACGATCGCGAGCCCGATGCCCGCGCCGCCGCGCGCCCGGTCACGCGACTTCTCGACGCGATAGAAACGCTCGAAGACGCGGTCCAGGTCCTCCGGCGGGATCGGCTCGGAGGTGTTGGCGATCGAGACCAGCAGGTCGTCCGGGCGACGCTCGGCGCGGACCATCACGAGACCGCCGCGGGGCGTGTAGCGGGCCGCGTTCGACAGGAGGTTCGCGAGCACCTGGGCGAGGTGGTCCGGGTTCGCCCGCGCCGGCAGCGACGGCGGCGTCTCGACCGTCAGCCGAAGGCCCGCCCGCTCGAGGGCCGGCTGCGCGAGGTCCACCGCCGAGCGGACCGCCACGGCGAGATCGATCGCGACGAGCTCCGGTGGCGAGCCGGCCGCGTCGCCCTCGGCCAGGGCATCGAGCGAGCGGGACAGGCGGACGAGCCGGTCGGCCTCCTCGTGGAGCGACTCGTAGGTGGCCTGGTCGGCGACGATCACGCCGTCCCGGAGCGCCTCGAGATAGCCCTGCAGGTTCGTCAGCGGGGTCCGCAGCTCGTGGGCGGCGTTGGCGATGAAGTCCCGCCGCATCCGCTCCTGCTCCTCGAGGCTGGCCGCCATCTGGTTGAACGAATCGGCGAGCGACGCGATCTCCTCCGGGCCTTCGCGGGGCACGCGCGCCGCGTAGTCGCCGTCGGCGATCCGGCGCGCCGCGGCCCCGACCTCGCGGAGCGGCCGGGCGAGCATGCGGCCCGTCACGAGGGCGATGCCGATGCTCGCGAGCGCCGCGACGATCACCGCCGCGATCACGACCGTGGTGACCGACTGGTCGTACATTGCCCGGGCGTGCTCGGCGGAGTCGCCCGCTTTCATCATCAGCTCGGTGAAGGCCTGGCCGCCGACGACGACGACGCCGACCACGACGATCAGCAGGCCGATCGCCGCGGCCGCCAGGGCCGCCAGCGCGATCCGGACCGCGATCCCCCGCGAGCTCACGGCGTCGCGACGGGCGCGGAGCGATAGCCCGCGCCACGGACCGTGGCGACCCAGCGGGGAGCGTCCGCGTCGTCGCCGAGCTTGTCCCGGAGCCGCCGGACGTGGACGTCGATCGTCCGGTCGAGCACCTCTGCCTCGTCCTCGCCCCAGACCGTGTCGAGCAGCTGGTTCCGGCTGAGGACCCGCCCGTCCGCCTCGAGCAGCGCCTGGAGCAGCCGGAACTCGACGTGCGTCAGCTGGACGGACCGTCCGTCGACCATGACCTCGTGGCGGGCCGGATCCAGGACCAGGCCGTTGTGGCGGATCACGCCGTGGTCGCCCATCGCGGAGGCGGCGTCCGCCGCCGGCGCCGTGATTCCGGACGGCGACGCGCCGCTCGTCCGGCGGAGGATCGCCTTGACCCGGACGACCAGCTCCGACGGCGAGAAGGGCTTCGGCAGATAGTCGTCGGCGCCGTCCTCGAGACCGGCGATCCGGTCGAGGGTCGTGCCGCGGGCCGAGAGGACGAGGATGGGCGTCGTGGCGGCCTGCTCGTCGCTCCGGACCGCCCGGATGACGGCCCGTCCGTCGAGCTCGGGGAGCATCAGGTCGAGGACCACGAGCGCCGGCCGGTGCCGCTCGATCGCGTCGAGGGCGGCCGGACCGTCGGCGGCGGTCACGACGCCGAACCCGTCCCGCTCCAGGTACGTCCGCACGAGGCGCACGATCTTCGCGTCGTCGTCGACGACGAGGATCGGCCGGTCGGGCAGGGCAGGGGTCCGCATCTCGATGAGCATCATCGCCGACGCTACGACCCGGCGATGACGGGCGGGTGACGGGAATGACCGGGCACGGTCGTACCATCGGCGGATGGGTCAGCTCGAGATCGATGCGATCAACCCGACGCGGACTGACTCGTGGTCGTCGTTCCACTGGATCCTGGGGCTGTCTCGCTGGGACCTCACCTGCGGGTTCTGTCGGAGCCGCGTCCGGAGCACGAGCTCGTTCGTCCGGAGCTCGGTCGTGTGCCCGCACTGCGGCACGAGGAACGTGCTCCCGCACTCGCCGAAGTTCCGCGGCTCACCGCCGCCGGATCGGCCTCCGGCCATTGACGATATCGAACAGATGTTCTAGTCTCGACGTCCGATGGCCAGCCTTTCCCCGGACGTCTCGGCAGCTCTGGCGTTTCTCCAGACGCGGTGGGGGGCTGCAGCTCCGAAGGTGATCGGGGCGCTGGCCACGGCGCCGTTGCCGGCCGATCCGCCCGATGACCTCGATGGGCTCGCTCCCTCTCCCGCGGGCGAGCCGCGAACCGGCGTCGAGCGGATCGTCCGGACCGGCTTTCCGGAGCTCGACGCGATCGTCGGGCCGGGCGGGCTGCCGCGGAACGCGGGCGTGGCGCTGCGTGGCGCGCCGAGCTCCGGCGCCACGACCCTCGCCCTCCGCCTCGTCGCCGAGGCCCAGACCGATGGCGCGATTGTCGCCTGGCTGGACCTCGCCCGGGCCCTGGACCCGGTCGAGGCCGCCGCCCGCGGCGTCCGGCTCGACTGGCTCGTCGTCCTGACGCCAGAGACGCTCGACGAAGGCCTGTCGATCGCCGGGATGCTCCTCGCCGCCCGTTCGGTGGACGTCCTCGTGATCGATCTCCCGCCCCGCCCGAGCGCCGGCACGACCCCCGCGAAGGTCGCCGATCGGCTGCGCCGCCTGGCCGCCCTCGCCCGGCGGGCGGAGACGCTCCTCGTCGCCCTCGAGCCGCCGGGGCTGACCGCCGGTCTCGCGACCGCGGTCGCCGAATCGACCGGGCTCCGCCTCGAGCTCACCCGGACGAGCTGGATCCGGCTCGGCCGCGACGTCGTCGGCCAGCGGACCGAGGCGGTCGTCGCCCGGAGCCGCTTCGGGCCGCCGGGGAGACGGGCGGAGCTGCGGATCCTCTACGCCGAGGGCGGTGAGCGGGATCGCTGTCTCCGCCGCCCGGACCTCCTCCGCGACGACCTCGTCGCCGTTCTGACTGCCGCCCCCACCGGCCTGCCACGGATCCCGACCGATGCGACTCCTCCACCTCTACTGGCCCCATCTCCCGATCCGCCTGGCCCGCGCCCGGCACTCCACGTCGTTCCCGACGGACCGGCCGGTGGTGCTCGGCGGGCAGCCGTGGACGGACGGGACGGTGATCGACGCCGATCCGGCGGCGCGGGCGCTCGGCGTCCGGCGCGGGATCCCGCTCGGGAGCGCGCACCGGCTCGCGCCTGAGGCGGCCTTCCTCGATCCGGAGCCGGAGGCGGACGCCGAGGCGGTCGAGGCGGCCTTCGGGACGCTCGCCCGGTTCAGCCCGGGGCTGGCCGGCACGACCGACCATGCGGATGCGGCGTTCGGCCTGATCGAGCTCCAGGCGGACGGCCTCGACCGGCTGTGGGGCCCGGAGCCGGTCCTCGTCGACCGGCTCGTCCGGGCGCTGGACGGGGGGCTGCCCGGCGCCCCGCGGCCCGGCATCGCCGGCACGCGGTTCTCCGCCACGGTCGCCGCCGGCCACACGGAGCCCGGCGTCCTGCGATCCGTGGATCCCGGCGACGACGCCCCGTTCCTCGCTCCGCTGCCCTCGTCGCTCCTCTCGCCGGACGCCGAGGTCCGGGCCCGCCTGACCCGGTTCGGGCTGCGCCGGATCGGCCAGGTCGCGGAGCTCCCGAAGTCGGCCCTCGTCGCCCGGTTCGGCGAGGAGGGCGAGCGGCTCCATGACCGGTCGCGCGGTCAGGAGCTGGAGCCGTTCCGGCCGCGCCGTTCCCCGGAGCGGCTGACGCTGGCGCTCCCCATCGATCCGCCCGTGGCGGAGACCGAGTCGCTCCGGTTCGTCCTCCACCGGCTCGCGAGCGCGCTCGCGGACCAGGTCGACGCCCGGGGGATGGCCGCCGCCCGGGCGAACCTCCGGCTGACGATGGACCTGGCGTTCGCCGTCGCGGGCACGGCCGGGGAGCTGCTCGTGGAGCAGCGCTTTCCCGAGCCGACTGCCGACGCGAACGCGATCGAGCGGCTGCTCCTCGCCCGACTGGAGCGGACGCCGCCGCCGGCACCGGTCGAGCAGATCGAGCTGGAGCTGGCCGGCGTCGAGCCGGCGATCGGGCAGCAGCTTCCGCTGTTCGTGCCACAGGCCGCCCGGACGGCCCGCCTCGGCTGGCAGCTTGCCCGGCTGGCGCTGACGTTCGGGGAGGACCGCGTCCGGCGGGTCGCGGTGACGGATCCCGAGGCGCCGCTCGCCGACGCGCGCTGGAGCTGGCGTCCGACAGACGGGACGGCGTCGCGGTGACCCGCCTCCTGCGCGAGCACCCGGAGATCGGCGTCGAGCTGGACGGCGACGGACGGCTCGTGGCGATCGCCTGGAACGGCCAGCGGGAGCCGGTCGAGGTCTGCAACACGTGGCGGGTCGCGGAGTCGTGGTGGCGCGAGCCGATCGAGCGCGACTATTGCAAGGTCGTCGGGCGGCGCTGGCTGGCGCTCGTCTACCACGACCGGGTCGCCGGCACCTGGCACCTGGAGCGGCTCTACGACTGAGAAGCCCGGTCGATCAGCCTGTCCGGTCGGTCAGCCTGCCCGGTCGTAGGCCTGCCGAAGCCAGCCCGCGAGCTCTGGGTCCACATCGTCCTCCGACCGGACGCGGACCCGATGGGTGAAGAGGGCGTTGAACGTCGATGACGACTCGAGCCGATCCGTCACCGGCTCGCCGGGCAGGACGAGTGCGAGATCGACGTGCTTCGCGGCCGGCTTGATCATCCCGAACTGGATCCGACGCCGCAGGGCGAGGTAGCCCTTCTTCGGAGCCACCTCCACGTCCCCGCCAAGCGAGTCGATCCGGGACCAGAGCCGGTCGTGGATCGCCCGGACCGAGGCCGGACGGCCCGCATACAGCACATCGACGGGGTCGGCGGTTGCGGCCGCCGGGGTCATGGCGGCGAGCGCGACGAGGGCGACCCGGTTCGCCGCGCCGTGCGTCATTCCGTGCTCGTTCTTGAGCATCGCCACGATCTGGCCGTGCTTCTCGAGGCCGCTCGACCGGATCAGCTCGATCCACTCGTCGATCGACCGTCCGTAGGTCGCCTCGATGTTCCGGACCTGGGCTTGCAGACCCTGCTCAATCGTGGCCGTGGCGAGCCTCCTTCCGATCCGACATTCGGCGCTCCAGGAGGGACCGCTCGGCCGGATTTCGAGTCAAGGTCAGGGCGATCGACTCAGCCATCCGGGCCTCCTCGTGACGACCCAGGGCCCGCAACACTTCGCCGCGCGTCGCATGCAGGAGGTGGTAGGCATCGAGCTCGTCGGCCACCGCGTCGACCTCACTGAGCGCCTCTCCCGGCCCGAGGACCCGGAGCGTCGCGACCGCCCGGTTGAGTCGAGTGATCGGCGAAGGCGCGAGCTCCATCAGGCGATCGTAGAGCACGAGGATCTGGACCCAATCCGTCGCGTCCCACGACGTCGCCTCGGCGTGACAGGCCGCGATCGCCGCCTCGAGCTGGTACGGCCCCGGTTGCCGGTGCGTGGACGCGTGCTCCAGCAGGGAAACGGCGCCGTCGATCCGGGCACGGTCCCAGGAACTCCGATCCTGGTCGCGCAGGAGTACGAGCTCCTCGCGGCCATCGAACCGAGCGTCGGTCCGCGCCAAATGGAGGCGCATGAGCGCGAGCAGGCCGATCGCCTCCGGCTCGTCCGGAAGCTGCTCGACGAGCATGGCCGTGAGCCATGCCGCGTCCTCCGCCAGGTCTCGGCGTTGGGCGACCGACCCACGAGACGACAGGTACCCCTCATTGAACGCCAGGTAGAGGACCGACAACACGCCGGCGACACGTTCGCCTCGCTCATCGTCCTCCGGTACGCGGTACTGGATGCCGGCTTCACGGATTCGCCGCCGGGCCCGGGAGAGTCGTTGCGCGACGGCCGCCTCGGAGGTGACGAAGGCGGCCGCGATGTCGCCCGTGGTGAAGCCGAGGACGGCCTGGAGCGTCAGGGCCACCCGCGCCTCCGGCGACAAGGCGGGATGGCAGCAGACGAAGATCAGCCGCAGCCGATCGTCCGGTTCGAGCCGCGCGGACGAGTCACCCGATGGACTGGATTCCATCCTCTCGATGACCCGCAGCTTCTCGGCATAGGTCCGCTCACGGCGCAAGCGGTCGAGCGCCCGGCGTCGCGCTGTCAGGGCGAGCCACCCGCCAGGATTGGCCGGAATGCCGTCCCGTCGCCACCGTTCAACGGCAACGACCAGGGTGTCGCCGACAATCTCCTCCGCGAGGCCG
>DATBPR010000326.1:0-5029 GCA_036561285.1 Candidatus Limnocylindrales bacterium
GACGGCGCCGGGGCAGCGAGGGACTCGTGACCGCCGTCGAGCGACTGGACCCGCGAACCTCCGTCGACACGACCGCCCGGACCGCGGCCGAGGTCGTCGACGTGGCCGAGCTCGACCCGCGCTGGTGGCGCAGCGCCGTCATCTACGAGATCTACCCCCGGAGCTTTGCCGACGGCAACGGCGACGGGACCGGCGACCTTGCCGGCGTCCGGTCGAGGCTGCCGTACCTGCGCGACCTCGGGATCGACGCGATCTGGTTCACCCCGTGGTACGTGTCACCGCTCGCGGACGGCGGCTACGACGTCGCCGACTACCGGGCGATCGACCCGGCCTTCGGGACGCTCGAGGAGGCGGAGGCGCTCATCGCCGAGGCCCGAGCCTTCGGGATCCGGACGATCGTCGACGTCGTCCCGAACCATGTCTCGAGCGCCCATCGCTGGTTCCAGCTCGCCCTGGCGGCGGCTCCAGGATCGGTCGAGCGGTCGCGGTTCTGGTTCCACCCGGGACGCGGCCCGGACGGTGCGCAGATGCCGACGGACTGGCGATCCAACTTCGGTGGACCGACGTGGACGCGGACGGCCGGCGCGGATGGGACTCTCGGCGAGTGGTACCTCCATCTCTTCTCGGCGGACCAGCCGGACCTGAACTGGAACCATCCGGACGTCCGCCGCGAGTTCGAGGACGTCCTCGCCTTCTGGTTCGACCGTGGCGCCGCGGGCATCCGGATCGATTCGGCCGCCCTGCTGATCAAGGACGCCGAGCTGCCCGAGGTGCCCGACGAGCCGGGCCCGGGCGAGCACCCGAACACCGATCGCGACGAGATCCACGACGTCTATCGCGCCTGGCGGCAGGTCGCCGACGGCTACGACGACCCCAAGGCGCTGGTCGGCGAGCTGTGGCTGCCGGACGTCGAGCGCTTCGTCCGGTATCTCCGGCCGGACGAGCTCCACACCGCCTTCAACTTCGACTTCCTCGGCCGGGCGTGGGATCCGGCGGAGCTCCGTGAGTCGATCGATCTCACGTTCGCCGCCCACGCCCCCGTCGACGCGCCGGCGACCTGGCTCCTCTCGAACCACGACGTCACCCGCCCGGTCACGCGCTACGGCCGGGCCGACTCGTCCTTCGCGTTCCTCGCAAAGCGGCAGGGCACCCCCACCGACGTCGCCCTCGGGCGACGCCGGGCCCGCGCCGCCGCGCTGCTCGTCGCGGCGCTCCCCGGATCGCTCTACATCTACCAGGGCGACGAGCTGGGGCTGGACGAGGTCGAGGACCTGCCGGGCGACCGGATCCAGGACCCGATGCACTTCCGGTCCGGCGGCGTCGATCCGGGTCGCGACGGATGCCGCGTGCCGCTGCCCTGGTCGGGTTCGGAGCCGCCGTTCGGCTTCAGCCCGCGGGGGGCGACCGCCGAGCCGTGGCTGCCGCAGCCGGGCCGCTGGGACCGCCTGACCGTGGAGGCCCAGGCCGTCGACCCCGATTCCATGCTGTCGCTGTACCGTTCCGCCCTCGGGCTTCGACGGTCCGATCCCGACCTCCGGACGGAGCGCTTCCGATGGCTCGGGTCCGACCCGGCCGTGCTGGCCTTCGGGCGTGGCGACCGGTTCGTCGCGATCGCCAACCTCGGCTCCACGCCTGTCGCCGCGCCGAGCGGCGGCGAGCTGCTGCTCTCGAGTCACGAGCTGGTCGACGGCTGTCTGCCGGGCGACGCCGCCGCGTGGTGGCGCCTCGGCCCGACTCCGGGAGACGAGCGGTGACGCGGGGCGGGGGAGCGGTGCGGATGGCGTGACGCGACCCGGCACGGGATCGGCCCGCAGAACGATCGACATGGGACGTGTGCAGAGAGGAGACATCGTGATGTCGAGGAGGAGTCCGGGGCGACTGTTCAACCGGTCGCTCGCCGCCATGGCCGTCGTCGGCCTCGTCGCGGGGGCTTGCAACAGCTCGGCAAGTCCGTCGCCGAGCGCGGTGGCCAGCCAGCCGGCGGCCAGCGCCGCCACGCAGTCGGCCGCGCCGGCGGCGTCGCACGAGGCTGTCGCAATCAGCGTCGGCGTCCTTCGGCCCGGCGCGACCCAGGAAGCGGTCGACACGCTGAACCTGCAGATCAAGGAGTTCGAGACCAAGTACCCCTGGATCTCGGTCAAGCCCGACGAATACAACTGGACCGCGCCGACGTTCACCGCGGACCTCGCGGCCGGCACCCTGCCGACCGTCTTCACGATCCCGTTCACCGACGGCAAGGGCCTGATCGCCAACCACCAGATCGTGAACATCGATGAGCGGGTTCGCGCGCTCGGCTACGCCGACAAGTTCAACCCGAACGTGATCGTCAACGGCCAGGACAAGGATGGCAAGATCTGGGCGGTGCCGATCGCGGCCTACGGGATGTCGCTGACGTACAACCGGACGCTGTTCAAGGCCGCCGGCCTCGACCCGGACAAGCCGCCCACGACGTGGGACGAGGTGCGCGCCGCGGCGAAGACGATCGCCGAGAAGACCGGGGTCGCCGGCTACGCCGAGATGGCGACGCAGAACACCGGCGGCTGGCAGCTGACGACGTCGACGTACGCCCTCGGCGGGCGGATGGAGACCGTCGGCACTGACGGCAAGGTCACCGCGACCCTGAACAACCCCGAGACGAAGGCCGCCCTCGAGCGCCTCAAGACGATGCGCTGGGACGACAACTCCATGGGCTCGACGTTCGATTACGCCTGGGGAACGATCAACCAGGCGTTCGCGTCCGGCCAGGTCGGGATGTTCACGGGCGGGTCGGACCTGTACACCGCGATGGTCCAGAACAACGGCCTGAAGCCCGACGACTACGGCGTCACGATCATCCCGGTCGAGGGATCCGGTGGCGGCGTCCTCGGCGGCGGCACGCTCGCGGCGGTCAACGTCGTCACCAATGACGCCGAGCGTGACGCGGCCGTGCAGTGGATCGACTTCTACTACATGCAGAAGCTGCTCACGCAGGACGGCGCCGTCGCCGACGCGCAGGCGCTCAAGGCCAACAACCAGCCGGTCGGCGTCCCGTCGCTGCCGATCTTCGACAAGACGACCTACGACGAATCCCAGGCGTGGATCAAGGACTACATCAACGTCCCCACCGCCCAGATGACGCCGTTCACCTCGAAGATCTTCGACCAGCAGATCGTCACCGAGCCGACGGCCCACACCCAGGATCTCTACGCGGCCCTCGACCCCGTCGTGCAGGCCGTCCTCACCGACAAGAACGCCGACATCGACGCTCTCCTGACCAAGGCGAACGCCGACGTCCAGGCCATCCTCGACAAGGGCTGAGCCCTCCGTCCACGACCCGTCCCGGGCCCCGGCATCGCCGGGGCCCGGACCGTCCCCGGCGCAGGTCCCCGGGCCGGCGCTGGCATCCTTGGCACCACGCTCCGGCATCGCCGGGGCCCGCCGATCCCGGCCCTCCGGTCCGGCCTCGAACGAGCAGGAGTCCATGAGCTCGGTCCCTCGTCCGTGAGCACTGTCAGCGACGCGATCCCGAGCGTCGAGCCCGCGACGGCTCGCCGCGGCAGCCGGCTCCGGCTCTCCCGCGACGGCTTGAGCACCGTTCTCTTCCTCCTGCCGCTGCTCGCGGTCTTCGGGCTGTTCGTCTGGTTCCCGATCCTCCGTGCGGTCGTGATGAGCGTGCAGGAGACGAACCTCGTCTCCGCACCGACGTGGGTCGGGATCGACAACTTCGCCCACGTCCTGGCCGACCCGCAGTTCGGGCTCGCGGTCGCGAACACGCTCTGGTTCTCGTTCCTGGCGCTGGTCTTCGGCTTCCCGGTGCCGATCATCCTGGCCGTCCTGATGAGCGAGGTCCGCCGCGGCCGGGGCTGGTACAGCGCCCTGGCCTACCTGCCGGTGGTGATCCCACCGGTCGTGTCGGTCCTGCTGTGGCGCTTCTTCTACGACGCATCCGCCCACGGCGTGTTCAACACGATCCTGGGCTGGATCGGGCTCGGGCCCTTCCCCTGGCTCCAGAGCGAGGGAACCGCGATGCCGTCGATCGTCATCGAGGCGACGTGGGCGAACGCCGGGGCCACGGTGATCATCTATCTCGCGGCCCTCGTCTCGGTGCCGCCGGAGCTGTACGACGCCGCGGACGTCGACGGCGCCTCCATCTGGCAGAAGGTCCGGAGCATCACGCTGCCGCACCTGCGGTCGGTGATCGCCGTGACGTTGATCCTCCAGCTGATCGCCACGGCCCAGCTCTTCACCGAGCCGCTGCTGTTCACCGGTGGCGGGCCGAACAACGCGACCCTCACCGTGCTGCTGCTGATCTATCGCTACGCATTCACGAACAGCCTCGGCGGCGACTACGGGATGGCCGCCGCGCTCAGCCTGATGCTCGCCGCCTTCCTCGCGATCTTCACGGCCGGCTACTACCGCCTGACGCGGTCCTGGAGCACCACCTCGTGAGCGGGATCGCTGTCCGGGCCGGTCGCCGTGGGCGGCGCGGTCGCTCGCGAGCGTCGTCGTCGCCGGATCGCGGGATCATCTCCGCGACGGAATGGCGACAGCGCCGGATCCGCTGGCCCGTCCGGCTCTTCCACGCGGCGACCCTGATCTTCCTGCTTGTCGTCGGGCTCGGGCCGCTGCTCTGGATGATCAAGTCGTCCGTGACGCCGACGCAGGACACGCTCCGGTTCCCGATGGCCCTCTGGCCGAACGGGATCGACCTGGGTCAGCTGGCGACGGCCTGGTCCCGGACGCACATCGACCGGTACCTGTGGAACACGGTCGTCATCGCATTCGGGTCGTGGCTGACCCAGATCGTCGTCGCGACGACCGCCGGATTTGCGCTGTCCGTCCTTCGGCCGCGGGGCGGCGGCATCCTCATGGGCCTCGTGATCGCGACGCTGTTCGTGCCGCCGATCGTGCTCCTCGTCCCGCTCTATCTGACGATCGTGGACGTCCCGATCGTCCACGCCCGGCTGATCGACAACTACTGGGCGATCTGGCTGCCGATGGCGGCGAGCGCGGTGAACGTCGTCCTGGTCAAGCGGTTCTTCGACAACCT
>DATBPR010000327.1:0-3404 GCA_036561285.1 Candidatus Limnocylindrales bacterium
TCCGCAGGTGAGCGTAGAGGCGGAGGATCGGGGCGAGGTCGTCGGGGATCTCGGGCTGCCCCAGCCGCCCGAGGTAGTCGTTCAGCGCCTCGCGCCAGATCCCCGCGCAGGTCTCGAGCTCGTCGGGACGGACCGGCCGGAGGACATGCGGGCCCGGGGTCGGGTCGACGCCGGACGCCGTCGAGGAAGCACTGGTCACCCGGCCTCCACGCGCTCGACGTCGTCCGCCTCGGTGGCCTCGCCGCGCGCCGGCGCCCCGCCTGTGGCCAGCCGCTCGAGCTCGGCGCGCATGAAGTCGTCGAGGTCGCCGTCGAGGACCGCCTGCGTGTTGCCCGTCTCGTGGGTCGTCCGGAGGTCCTTGACCATCTGGTAGGGATGGAGGACGTAGCTCCGGATCTGGTTGCCCCAGCCGGCTTCGACGTGTTCGCCCTTCAGCTTGCGAACCTCGGCCTCCTGCTCCTCGAGGGCGCGCTCGAGGAGGCGGGACTTCAGGACGCGGATCGCCATCTCCTTGTTCTGGGTCTGGCTCCGCTCGTTCTGGCTCTGGGCGACGATCCCGGTCGGGAGGTGGGTGAGCCGGACCGCCGAGTCCGTCTTGTTGACGTGCTGGCCGCCGGCGCCCTGCGACCGGAACGTGTCGACCCGGATCTCGTCCCAGTTCAGCTCGATCTCGATGTCGTCGTCGGCCTCCGGCAGGACCTCGACGAGGGCGAACGTCGTCTGGCGCCGCTTCTGGGCGTCGAAGGGGCTGATCCGGACGAGGCGGTGGACGCCGCGCTCGGCGCGGAGCCAGCCGTAGGCCGATCGCCCGTCGACCTCGACGGTCGCGCTCTTGATCCCGGCCTGCTCGCCCTCCTGGGAATCGACGATCTCGGTCTTGAACCGGTGCCGCTCGGCCCAGCGCAGGTACATCCGGAGGAGCATCTCCGCCCAGTCCGTGGCCTCGGTCCCGCCGGCGCCGGCGCTGATCGAGAGGATCGCCCCGCCCTGGTCGTACTCGCCAGAGAAGAGGAGGGCCGTCCGCTCCCGTTCGAAGTCCCGATCGAGCACGGTCGCCGTCGAGTCGAGCTCGGCGGTCAGCTCCGGGTCGGCGGACTCCTCGACGAGCTCGAGGGTGGCCAGGAGGTCGTCGACGCGAGTCTCGAGGCCGCGCCAGAGCTCGAGCTCGGTGCGCAGGCCGTCGGCCTCGCGAAGGATCTTCTGGGCGGACCGCTGGTCGTCCCAGAAGGCGGGTTCCTGCGTCAGTGCGTCGAGCTGCTCGACGCGGCGTTCCTTCGACCCGAGGTCAAAGACGCCCCGAGGTCGACCGGATCCGCTCGGCCAGGTCGCGAACGGTGGAGGCGTCCACTCAGTTCCGCGCCTGGATGTCCTGCAGCAGGATCGGACGGAGCTCGATCAGGCGCAGCGCCGACTTGCTCCGGGCGACGACGGGGTTCACGCAGGGGCAGTACGAGTTGTGGGGACAGACGCCACAGTTGCCGTCACAGTCGAGTGCCGCCGCGTAGCTGCAGCTCCGGCAGTCACGCTCGCAGGCGATCAGATCGACGAACGACGCTTCCTCGGCCTGCTTCAACTCATCCCTCACTCAAGTGCTGGGGCAGGTTCAGGGGGCGCGGCGCGCACCGCCCGGGACTCCCTCGATCCGGGGTGGTGGAGTTGCCGGCAGTATCGCACGTCGTTCCGCGCGGGCCAAGAGGGGAGAACGGAAGTTTCGCGGTCCGGGCCGATCCATCACGGCCGCGGCCTCAGCCGGCCAGTCTCAGGGGGCCTGGCCGCTGACGAAGTAGAGCGTCAGCCCGCCGAGCTCGTGGAGCGTCGCCTCGACGCGGTTCTCCAGCGTCGCGTCGGTCGGGCTCGTCGTGGTCGGCGAGCCGAAGGCGCTGATCCCCTCGTCGCGGGCGATCTTCAGGACGCGCAGCATGTGGGTCCGGTCGGAGACGAACAGGGCCATCCCGAGCCCACGGGACTTGAGGATGGCCGAGACCGCGCGCAGCGATTCCAGGGTCGTCCGGCCCTTGTCCTCGACCAGGATCGCCGTGTCGGGGACCCCCTTCGAGAGGGCGTAGGCGCGGGCGGATGCCGCCTCGGTCGTCCGGTCGCCCTCGGCCTTGCCGCCGGTGACGACGAGGAACGGCGCCAGGCCGTCCTCGTACAGCTCGATCGCGTGGTCGAGGCGGGCCTTGAGGATCGCGGACGGCCGGCCGTTGTACTGCGCGGCGCCGAGGACGACGATCGCGTCGGCCGGCCGGCGGTCGTCGTGGTTGCCGACGTCGACGATCCGCCAGGTCGTCCAGCCCACGATCGCGACGGCACTCACCACCCCGACGCCGACGATGCCGAGGAGCGTCCGCTTCACGCGCGGCTGGAGGCGGCGTCGGCCGGGAGCGAGACCGGATCAGGGACCCGGCGACAGTCGTCGGTCAACGGCCGTGGCACTTCTTGTACTTCTGGCCGGACCCGCACCAGCACGGATCGTTGCGGCCGATCCGGGCGCCGGACGGGGTGAACCCCGGCTTCGCCTCGCCGTTCCCGGCCGCGCCGTTGCCGCCATCGAGCCGGGCGGACGCCATCGGGTCGGAGGCGACGCCCTTGACGACGGGACCGGACGGACGCGTGCCGGTCGCGGGCGGCGATGCCGTCGCGGTGCCGGCGCCTCCACCGGTCGCTCCGGCCACGGCCGCGACACCGGCCTGGGCCGCCGTCGCGGCGAGCCGTGCGGCGCCCTCGGCGAGGCGACGCTGGAGGTCGACCTCCTCGGGCGGCGGCTGGCGGGTCACGGTCACTCGGAAGATCGTCGTCGCGACCTGGTGGCGGATCAGCTCGCGGAGCTCGCCGTAGAGCTCGAACGCCTCGCGCCGGAACTCGTTGAGCGGGTCCTGCTGGGCGTAGCCGCGGAGGCCGATGCCCCGCCGCATGTCGTCGATCTCGGTCAGGTGCTCCACCCAGAGGGAGTCGATCGTGCGGAGGAGGACCATCCGCTCGACGAGGGCCCACTCGGCCTCGCCCGCCTCGGCCCCGCGGCCGTCGGCGATCGCGAGCTGGCGGAGCTCATCCTCGCGGTGCTCCAGCTTCTCCTCGGCGATCGCCAGCAGGTGCTCGAGGATCTGGTCCTTGCTGCCGACGTCCCAGATCTCGTCCTCGGTCGTGCCGGGGCCGTCGAGGCCCATCGCCCGGAGGGCCGCGACGAGCGCCTCCATGCCCCAGTCATCAGGGACGTCGGCGGAGAGGTGCTGGTCGACGATCGCGTGGACCTCGTCCTCCACGAACGTCCGGATCGTCTCGGACAGGTCCTCGTTGCGGAGGACCTTGTCACGCTCGGCGTAGATCGTCTCGCGCTGGCGATTGATCACGTCATCGAACTCGACCACGCGCTTCCGCATGTCGAAGTTGAAGCCCTCGACCCG
>DATBPR010000328.1:0-2044 GCA_036561285.1 Candidatus Limnocylindrales bacterium
CCGGACCGGCTGCCGGCTTGAGGGCTCGCCGAGCGCTGATGGCCGTGCTCATCGCCGTCTCGGCGGCCGCTTGCGGATCGACCACGCCCGCGACGTCCGGTCCGCCCGCCTCGCCACCGGCGGCTTCCCCGCGACCCGCGACCGCCGCGCCGGCCAGCCCGTCGCCGTCCGCGACCGGCCCCATCGGGTCGCCCTCCGGGGCCACGTCCGCGATCCTCGCCGATCCGTCGCTGCTCGATTCCCTGCCGGCCGCGGCGGCCGGGCTCAAGCTGATCTACGACGCCGACACGACGGCCTCCGTCATGGCCGATCCGACGCTCGCGCGGGACGCGGTCGCGATCGCGACCGGGCTCGCGACCCCGGCCGGTCAGGCGACGCCCGCGGAGTTCGTGATCGTCAACGCCGTCCGCCTCCGCGACCCGGCCAAGAACGAGGACTGGTTCCGGGCCTGGCGCGACTCGTACGACGCGGCCGCCTGTGCCCAGGCGGGCGGCGTCACGGGTCACGCGGAGAGCGTGATCCAGGGCCGGAACGTGTTCATCGGCACCTGCGCCAACGGCGTGTTCACGTACCACACCCGGATCGGCGGCGGCGGCACGGTCCTCTCGTTGACCTCGATCGGGCCGAGCCGGCTCGGCGAGAAGCTCCTCGAGCAGATCGCGCCATGACGGGGCCGTGCTCGCCGGCGTCCACCGGGATCGGCCGATGACGAGCGGACCGCGGCCCGTCCGTGCTCCCCGCGGGACCGAGCTGACTTGCCGGGACTGGCCGCAGGAGGCCGCCCTCCGGATGCTGATGAACAACCTCGATCCGGAGGTCGCCGAGGACCCCGACGCCCTCGTCGTGTACGGCGGGACGGGGCGCGCGGCGCGGAGCTGGGACGCGTTCGACGCGATCGTCCGGGAGCTGCGGGCGCTCGCCGGCGACGAGACCCTGCTGATCCAGTCCGGCAAGCCCGTCGCGGTCTTCCGGACGCACGAATGGGCGCCGCGGGTCCTGATCGCGAACTCGAACCTCGTCGCCCACTGGTCGACCTGGGAGGTCTTCCGCGAGCTCGAGCGCGAGGGCCTGATGATGTACGGCCAGATGACCGCGGGGTCCTGGATCTACATCGGGACCCAGGGGATCCTCCAGGGCACGTACGAGACGTTCGCCGAGCTGGCCCGGCAGCACTTCGGCGGGACCCTGGCCGGACGGGTCGTCCTGACGGCTGGCCTCGGCGGGATGGGCGGCGCGCAGCCCCTGGCGGTGACGATGAACGGCGGCGTCTGCCTGGCGATCGAGGTCGACGAGTCGCGAGCGCGGCGGCGGCTCGACATCGGCTACGTCGATCGGCTCTCGGCCGACCCGGCCGAGGCGCTGGCGTGGGTCCGCGAGGCGGCGACGGCGGGCCGCCCGGAATCCGTGGCCCTGATCGGCAACGCGGCCGAGATCGAGCCGGGCTGGGCCCGGGCGGGCGAGCGGTTCGACGTCGTGACCGATCAGACGTCGGCGCACGATGCCCTCGGCGGCTACGTCCCGGAGGAGATCGCTCTCGCCGACGCGCTTGCCCTCCGCCGGACCCAACCCGACGAGTACGTCCGCCGGTCGATGGCCTCGATGGCCGATCACGTCCGGGCGATGCTCGCCTTCCAGGACGCGGGCGCGGTCGTCTTCGACTACGGCAACAACCTCCGCGCCCAGGCGCAGGAGGCCGGGGTCGCGAACGCCTTCGACTACCCGGGCTTCGTCCCGGCGTTCATCCGGCCGCAGTTCTGCGAGGGCCGCGGGCCGTTCCGCTGGGTCGCCCTCAGCGGCGATCCGGCGGACATCGCGCGAACCGACGACGCGATCCGCGAGCTCTTCCCCGCGGACGAGGGCCTCCACCGCTGGCTGGCGATGGCCGAGTCGAAGGTCCCGTACCAGGGCCTTCCAGCGCGGATCTGCTGGCTCGGGTACGGCGAGCGGGCCCGGGCCGGCCTCGAGTTCAACCGGCTCGTCGCCGCCGGCGAGATCAGCGCGCCGATCGTGATCGGCCGCGACCACCTGGACGCGGGCTCGGTCG
>DATBPR010000329.1:0-2762 GCA_036561285.1 Candidatus Limnocylindrales bacterium
GTCTGGTGGCCGATCTCGCCGGCCGTCCCGTCGTGACCCTGGTGAACCTTGCCGTCGATCGCGATCACGCCGCCGACGCCGGTCCCGAGCGTCAGTCCGACCATCGAGCTCGCGCCCCGCGCGGCACCGAGCCGCAGCTCCGCCAGGCCGAACGCCCGCGCGTCGTTGATCAGGGCGACCGGCAGGCCGCCGAGCGCCGCCGAGACGGGCGCCGTGATCGGGTAGCCGTCCCACGGGCCGCGGAGATTCACGAGGAAGCGGGTCACGCCGCGCACCGGGTCGTACAGGCCGGGGATCCCGACGCCCCCGGTCGTGATGCCCGGCCAGCGGTCCATCGCCATCCGCCCGACCTCGCCGAGCTGGGGGACGATCGCGTCGGGGCCGCCCGCGGCAAGGGTCGGGACCTGGCCGCGGTCGATCGCGCGCCACGTGCCGTCGGGTTCATGCTCGACGACCGTCCACTTGAGGTTCGTCGCCCCGAGATCGAGGCCGAGGTGGCGGGTCGCGCCGGGCCCCGCGTCCGCCATCGCGATCAGGCCTCGCCGCTGACCCGGGTGTAGGCCGCCGCAACGATCACGATGATCGCGCCGAAGACGACCTCGCGGGTCGCCTCCGGAAGCCCGAGCGCGGTCAGCAGGCTGGTCAGGACGGTCAGGATCAGTGCGCCGACGATCGTGCCGGCGAAGCCGCCGCGCCCGCCCATGATCGAGGTCCCGCCAATGACCGCGGCCGCCACCGATGGCAGGACGGACTGCTCGACGAGGGACACGCTCGCGGTGTTCGACAGGCCCGCGGTCAGCAGCCCGGCGACGCCCGACAGGACCGCCGAGATCACGTACAGCACGAGGAGGACCTGCCAGACGCGGGTCCCGGACAGGCGCGCCGCGATCGCGTTGTCGCCGACCGCGAACAGGAGCCGCCCGTAGCCGCTCCGGCGGAGCCCGATCACGATCAGCGCCGCGAGCGGGACGAAGACGATCAGGCTGGCCGGCAGGAACTCGAAGAAGGACGCGGTCGAGAGCCAGGTCACGACGTCGGGGATGAAGATCCCCTCCTGGACCATCGCCAGCTGGTAGACCGACATCAGGCCGAGCACGACCAGGCTCATGCCCAGGGTCATGATCAGCGGGTGGACCTTGAAGATGCCGATCCCGATGCCGTTCACGAGGCCCGCGAGGCCGGCGGCGACGAAGCCCGCGATGATCGCGACGACCGGGCCCTGGCCGCTGACGAGGGTCGCCATCACGAAGGCCGCCATCGAGGCCACCGTGCCGACGGACAGGTCGATGCCGCCGGTGAGCATCGCGAGGGTCTGGCAGCCGGCCAGGATCGCCAGGGGCACGGCGGCCCGGAGGGTGACCCCGACCCAGGCCGCGCCGACGGTGCCGGGCGCCGCCAGCTCGAGGGCGACGACGAGGAGCCCGAGCAGGATCGTGAGCGGGATCAGCGGCTTGTCGCGGAGGAGCCGCTTCCACGCCGCGGCGGTCAGCCACGGATTGCGGCTCGCGGCCTGGGCCGGGGCGGTCATGCCCGTCCTCGCCGGAGCGTGACGAACGATCCGAACATCACGACCCCGATCAGGATCACGCCCTGGATCATCGTCCCGAGGTTCGGGTTGACGCCGATGAACGTCAGGTCCGTCCGGATGAACGCCAGGATGACCACCGCGACGACCGGGCCGACGACGCCGCCGCGGCCACCCGCGAGGCTCACGCCACCGAGCACGATCGCGGCGATGCTCTGGATCGTGTAGGAGCCGGGCACCGGCGAGCCGATCCCGGTGCTGGCGGTCAGGGCCAGCCCGCCCACCGCCGAGAAGAGCCCGGTCAGCGCGTAGGCGAGCAGCTTCGTCCGGCCGACGGAGACGCCACTCCGGAAGGCCGCCAGCCGGTTGCTGCCGATCGCGTAGAGCGACAGGCCCAGGTTCGATCGGCGGATCGGGATCCAGGTGACCGCGACGAGGACGACGAGGACGACGAGCGCCCGCGGCAGCCATTCGGTGACGTAGGCGTCGCTGATCAGCGCCATCAGCCACGGCGCCGCCCCGCCGCCGGGCGTGTTCAGGACGAGCAGCGCGGTGCCGGCCCAGACGAACGACATCGCCAGGGTCACGACGATGTCCGGCACCCGCGTCACGACGATCAGGCCGCCGTTGACCAGGCCGAGCACGATCCCGAGCCCGAGCGTCGCGATCACGATGACCAGGGCGGTCAGGTCGCTCTGGCCCTTCATCAGGACGGCCGAGACGACGCTCGCGAGGGCCATCATCGAGCCGACCGAGAGGTCGATGCCGCCGGAGATCACGACGATCGCCTGGGCGACCGCGGCGAAGGCGATCGGGAGCACCGAGATCGCGAAGCCCTGGAGCTCGGGCGCGCCGTAGCGCGGCTGGAGCGCCTTCGTGATCGCGAAGAACACGACCATCAGGCCGAGCAGCGCGATCGTCCACGAGTTCCGTCGGGCCCAGGCCGCGATGTCGTCCATCCGGCTTCGCTCGCGGGTTCCGACGACGTCGGTCGCGGCCGTCATGCCCCCGCCTCCGGGGCGTCCGTCGCGGGCTCACCCCCCGGCGGGGCTGCCTCGGGCGGCGGTGCCGCCGCCGTCTCGGCCGCCGTCTCCGCCGCCTCGGCCGCCGTCTCCGCCGCGGCCTCGCTCTCGGCGACGGCTGCCGCGGCGACCTCCTCGGGGGTCGGAGCATCGGGGGGCAGGTCGTACGCGGCCCGGAGGAGGGCCGCCTCGTCAGCCTCGGCCGCGGTGAGCTC
>DATBPR010000330.1:0-11821 GCA_036561285.1 Candidatus Limnocylindrales bacterium
GACACCGTCGCCATCCAGGCGGCGCTGCTGCATGACGTCCCCGAGGACACCGAGTACGGGATCACCGACATCGAGGAGCGCTTCGGCGCCGAGGTGGCCCGGCTCGTCGACGGCGTCACGAAGCTGTCGAAGTTCAGCACCCACAGCCACGAGCAACAGCAGGCCGAGAACATCCGGAAGATGCTCCTGGCGATGGCCGAGGACATCCGGGTCGTCCTCATCAAGCTGGCCGATCGCCTCCACAACATGCGGACCCTCTACGGCCTGCCGTCGGAGAAGCAGCTCCGGATCGCCCGCCAGACGCAGGAGATCTACGCGCCGCTGGCCGAGCGGCTCGGGATCTGGCAGATCAAGTGGGAGCTCGAGGACCTCGCGTTCAAGGTCCTCGAGCCCGAGGCGTTCCGCGAGCTCGCCAAGCTCCTCGACACGCGCCGGAAGGGCCGCGAGGACTTCATCGCCCGCGCGATCGGGGAGCTCCGGCCGCGCCTCGAGGCGGCCGGGATCGACGCGGACCTCCAGGGCCGGCCGAAGCACATCTACAGCATCCACAAGAAGATGCAGCGCAAGTCGGCCGAGTTCGCGGAGATCTACGACGTCTATGCGATCCGCGTCCTCGTCGACGATGTCCGCGACTGCTACGGCGCGCTCGGCATCGTCCACGCCCTCTGGCGGCCGATCCCCGGCCAGTTCGACGACTACATCGCGAACCCGAAGAACAACCTCTACCAGTCGCTCCACACCGCGGTGATCGCGCTCGACGGGAAGCCGCTCGAGATCCAGATCCGGACCCACGCGATGCACCAGGTGAGCGAGGTCGGCATCGCCGCCCACTGGCGCTACAAGGAAGGCTCGAAGTCCGACCGCGAATACGACGCGAAGCTCGCCTGGCTCCGCCAGCTGATGGAGTGGCAGCGCGACGTCTCGGAGTCGGACGCGACCGAGTTCGTCGAGGGGATCAAGCTCGACATCTTCCAGGACCAGGTCTTCGTGTTCACCCCGAAGAGCGACATCAAGGACCTGCCCGCGGGCGCCACCCCGCTCGACTTCGCCTACCGGATCCACACCGACGTCGGCCACCGGACGATCGGTGCGAAGGTCAACAACCGGCTCGTCCCGCTCGACTACCGGCTGAAGAACGGGGACATCGTCGAGATCGTCACGACGAAGGGCGAGCACGGCCCGTCGCGCGACTGGCTGAACATCGTCCGGACCTCCCACGCCCGGGAGAAGATCCGGCAATGGTTCAAGAAGAAGGACCGCGCCGAGAACATCGTCCATGGCCGCGAGGCGCTGGAGCGGGAGCTCCGGAGGCTCGCCCGGAAGACGATCCAGGCCGTCGGCATCGACAAGATCGCGGAGGTCGGCCGGTCGTACAACTTCGACTCGCTCGAGGACTTCTACGCGGCCATCGGCTACGGCGCGGTCAGCCCCCAGCAGGTCGTGGCCAAGCTGGGGGTGCTCGACGACACCGAGGTCGGCCTGCCGACGGTTGCGCCACCGACGATCGCGCCGCGGACCGGTGGGGTCCGGGTCAAGGGTGTCGGCGACCTGCTCGTCCGGTTCGCAAAGTGCTGTCACCCGATCCCGGGCGATCCGATCGTCGGGTTCATCACCCGCGGCAAGGGCGTGACGGTCCATCTCCGGTCCTGCCCGACGGTCCTCAACGAGAGGGAGGTCCCGCGGCTGATCGACGTCGAGTGGGAGGCGGCGCCGACCCAGACCTACCCGATCGCGATCCGGGTCGAGGCGTACGACCGGACGGGCCTGCTCAACGACATCACCCAGGTCGTCGCCGAGAACAAGGTCAACATCGTGGCCGCGTCCGTACAGGTGAGCCCGGACCACACCGCGATCGTGACCACGACGCTCCAGGTCGCGTCGGTCTCGCAGCTGGCGCGGGTCATGAGCCGCATCGAGGGGCTGAAGGACGTGATCAACGTCCAGCGCGACCTCAGCTAGCTGATCGACGCGAAGATCGAGGCGCCGAGCCAGACGCCGACGAGACCGGCGATCACCACGAGCAGCGGCAGGAAGCGCCGCGGCGTCTCGGTCACCGGCGGCGTTCCGCGGCGGCGTTCACGTCGGCCCGTGTCAGGACGTCGGCCTTGGCCCGGCCGAACTCCTCGTCGTTGAGCTCGCCGATCGCGTGCAGCCGGGACAGGCGCTCGAGATCCTCCGCGAGGTCGACCGCAGGGCCAAAGGCCGGCGTCACGCCCGACGATCGGCCGGCGGCCGCGTAGACCGGCGCGAAGGCCGACGAGGCGAACCCCGCCTGGTCGCTCTGCCGGGCATCCACATCGGTCGGCATCGCCGGCCGAACGCCACCGGTCGCGGACGCGGAGCCGGCGGCCGGCAGGAGCCGGTTCACGACCTGCTGCGACATCCGGTTGCCGGGGCGGCCCGCTCGCGCCTCACGCCAGGCGGCGATCGCGACGACGACCGGCGCGAGGCCCATGACCCAGAACAGGATGCCGGGGATCAGCCAGCCCCAGACCGGGCCGTTCTCGCCGTCCGTGGGATGCAGCCCGTAGTCGAGGAAGTTCGCTCCGAGCGACACGAACAGGATCGGCCAGCCGAGGGCGACGACCGCGGTCGCCGCGGTGCTGATCCGGGACCCGAACCACATGATCAGGCCCGCGGCGCCGAAGAGGCCGAACATCCCGCCGACCATCGCGAGCGGTGTCCCGGCCGGGCACGGCTGCGCCGTCACGAACGGTCCGCCGTCCGCGCAGGCGCCGCCCACGTCCATCACGGCACGCATGCCCAGGTACAGGAGCGTGATCGACATCGTGCCGACGACGATCCCCGCGAGATACCCGAGGACCGTGCCGATCGACACCCCGGACGGCTTCACGGCCGGATCATCCGAAAGGTCGGACGAGGCGGCGATCCCCCGGAGGTCCCGCTCGCCGATCGGACCGGGACCCCGCGACGGGCGGCGCCGGGAGCGGGCCGTGGGCGGCCGCGAGCGGCTCGCGGTCAGGTCGGCCCGGGCCTCCGGGCCGGGGTCCCGCCGGTAGACTCCGACGATGCCGACCTTCCGCGCCCCGCGCGGCACCCGCGACCTGCTGCCCGCCGAACGGGCCGGGATGATGCGCCTGGAGGGGATCGGGACCGCGCTCGCGACCCGCTACGGATATCGGCCGATCGAGACCCCCCTGTTCGAGCAGACCGCGGTCTTCGAGCGCGGCGTCGGCGAGGTCACCGACGTCGTCGAGAAGGAGCTGTTCCGCCTCACCGCCCGGACCGACGAGGGCGAGAGCTGGGCGCTCCGTCCGGAGCCGACCGCAGGGATCGTCCGCGCCTATGTCCAGCACGGGATGCAGACCCTGCCGCAGCCCGTGAAGCTCACGCTGACGGGGCCGATGTTCCGCTACGACCGGCCGCAGGCCGGACGCTACCGCGAGTTCTGGCAATTCGATGTCGAGGCGATCGGCGACCCGGGACCGGCGGTCGACGCCGAGCTCATCGAGCTCGCGGCGCGGTTCTACGCGGACGCCGGGCTTCGCGACGTCGTCCTCGTGCTGAACTCGATCGGCGACGCGGTCTGCCGCCCCGCCTACATCGAGGAGCTGAAGACCTACTTCCGCCCGCACGCCGCGACGCTGCCCGTCGTCGAGCGGGGCCGGCTCGAGAAGAACCCGCTCCGGCTGCTCGATTCGAAGGACCCGGCGATGGCCGCGCTGAACGCGTCGGCGCCGCGGATCACCGACCGGCTCTGCGATGCCTGCCGGGCCCATTTCGAGGGCGTCCAGGCGCACCTGGCCGCCCTCGGGCTGACCTTCCGCCTCGAGCCGGGCCTCGTTCGCGGCCTCGACTACTACACCCGCACCGCGTTCGAGTTCTACGTCGAGGGCCGCGAGGGCCAGCAGCAGGCGATCGGCGGTGGGGGCCGATATGACGGCCTCGTGGAGCTGCTCGGCGGCCGGTCGACGCCGGGGATCGGCTTCGGGCTGGGCCTGGACCGGGTGCTCCTCGCCCTCGACTCGCAGGGCGTCCCCGCGGCGTCCGATCCGGCGGCGCCGGTCGCCGTGGTCGTCGGTGCCGAGCCGGGCGCCACGGCCGATCGGCTCCGGGTCGCGACGCTCCTCCGGACGGCCGGGATCGCCGCCCGCGCGGAGCTCGCGCCCCGCAAGCTGGGGAAGCAGCTGGAAGCCGCCGCCCGGGATCGCGCCCACTTCGCGGTGATCGTCGGCGACGAGCTGGCCGACGGTCAGGTGCAGCTGCGGGATCTCGACGCCGGGACCCAGAAGCTCGTCGCGGTCGACGATCTCGCCCGCGAGGTGGGACGGGCCCACGCCGGCCACCACCATGGCACCCCGGCAGGGGGCTGACGATCAGTTCTCGGTGAGGTCCGGCCGACCGAGATCCCCGAGCGCCTCCTCCAGCGCTGTCGCCGACTCGTTCGAGTACGCCGACAGGACGACCATCCGCGGATAGGCGTGCTCGTCGAGCCAGGCCGCGATCTCGCGGACGGCGACGGCCGCGGCGGCCGCGAACGGATAGCCGAACGCCCCGGTCGAGATCGCCGGCACGGCCACGCTGCCGATCTTCCGCTCGTCGGCGAGCTGGAGCGACGACCGGTAGCAGCGGGCGAGCGTCTCCTCCGCGTGGTCCGCGCCACCCTCGTAGATCGGGCCGACGGTGTGGATGACGTACTTCGCCTTCAGGTCGAAGCCGTTGGTGATCCGGGCCTCGCCGGGTGGGCAGGGCGCCTGCCGCGCAGCCGACTCGGCGAGCCGCGGGCCGGCCGCTCGATGGATCGCGCCGTCGACGCCACCGCCGCCCTGGAGCGAGGAGTTGGCCGCGTTGACGATCGCGTCGACCTCCAGGTCGACGATCGAGCCGCGGGCGATCCGGATCCGGGCCAAGCCTTCAGGCGTCCGGCTTGAACTGCCAGATGCCGATCAGGTTCCCGTCCGGGTCCTTCAGCCAGGCCGCCCAGCCGGCGCCGACGTCCGCGATCCCGTCGACCGTCTTCGGCGTCTCGTATTCCTCGAACGTGACCCCGTTCGCCCGGAGCGCGGAGACCTCGCCCTGGATGTCGTCGACCCGGAACGCCATCTGGGTGTGGCTGCCGGACGACTTGCCGGCGCTCCGCGAGACCGCGAAGAACGTGCCGCCGCCGGCGTCGTAGTAGATGGTCGACGGGGTCTCGCGCTGGACCGGGAAGCCCAGGACGTCCTCGTAGAAGCGCCGGAGGGAGGAGACGTCCTGTGTCGGGATCGTCGCGTAGACCGGGTGACCCGCGAGCATTCGCCCCTCCTCGTCGATCGGAACAACTCCCGTACGATACGCCGGTCATGACGGACGCACCCCCCCTCGACCGAAGCCCGGACCGGACGGCCGCCACGCTGCTGGCGACGCCCTACCGGACCCATACCTGTGGCGCCCTCCGCGCCGCCGACGCCGGGATCACGGCCCGTTTGGCGGGCTGGGTCCACCGCCGCCGCGACCACGGCCAGCTGATCTTCCTCGACCTCCGCGACCGCCACGGGATCACCCAGGTGGTCATCGACAAGGCCGACGATCCGGAGGCCCACGCGACGGCGAGCCGTGTCCGCAGCGAGTTCGTCGTGAGCGTCGGGGGCGACGTCGCCTCGCGCCTCGAGGGGACGGAGAACCCGCGTCTGCCGACCGGGGCGATCGAGCTCCGCGGACACGACGTCCGCATCCTCAGCGAGTCGAAGACGCCGCCGTTCTACATCAACGAGCCCGACGCGACGATCGACGAGTCGCTCCGGCTGCGCTACCGCTATCTCGACATCCGGCGCGAGGCCATGGCCGGCCGGCTGCTCCTTCGCAGCCGCCTCGTCCAGGCGATCCGTGAGGTCCACCACGCCCACGGCTTCGTCGAGGTCGAGACGCCGAACCTGATCAAGTCGACGCCGGAGGGCGCCCGGGACTTCGTCGTGCCGTCGCGCCTCCAGCCCGGCTCCGTCTATGCCCTGCCGCAGAGCCCGCAGCAGCTCAAGCAGCTCCTGATGGTGGCCGGCGTCGACCGCTACTTCCAGATCGCCCGCTGCTTCCGCGACGAGGATCTCCGCGGCGACCGCCAGCCGGAGTTCACGCAGCTCGACCTCGAGATGAGCTTCGTCGACGAGGACGCCGTGATGGCGTTCGTCGAGATGATGGTGATCGAGGTCTGCCGGGCGGCGACGCCGGACCGGCCGATCGCGGTGGAGCCGTTCCCGCGGTTCACCTACGACGAGGCGATGGAGCGGTTCGGAAGCGACAAGCCGGACCTGCGGTTCGCCATGGAGCTCGTCGACCTCGGGCCGCTCTGGGTGGAGGCGCCGTCCGGCTTCCGCGTGTTCGACGACGCCCTGGCGAGCGGCGGCCGAGTCAAGGCGATCGTGGTGCCGGGCAAGGGTGACGCCACGCGCAAGGAGATCGACGAGCTGACCGAGCGCGCGAAGCGGTTCGGCGCGAAGGGCCTCGTCTGGCTCGCGGTCGACGAGACCGGCTCCGTTCGGTCGTCGATCGGCAAGTTCCTCGGCGACGACGGCGTCGAGCGGCTCGTGGCCCGGGCCGGCGCGAACCCGGGCGACCTGGTCCTCGTCGTCGCCGACGAGCCGGGTGTCACGGCCGACGTCCTCGGCCGGCTACGGGCCGAGCTCGGCGTCCGGATCGGCCTCGTCCGGGATTCCGAGGTCCTGTCGTTCTGCTGGGTCCACCGCTTCCCGATGTACCAGTGGGACGCGGAGGGCGGCCGCTGGGACGCGACCCACAACCCGTTCAGCGGCGTCGTCCCGGAGGACGAGGAGCTGCTCACGACCACGTCCGGCGACCTCTCGAGGCCGGACCCGGGCGACCCGGCCGGCCGCGCCCGGGCGCTCCAGTACGACATCGTGCTGAACGGCTGGGAGCTCGGGGGCGGTTCCATCCGGATCCACCGCCGCGACCTGCTCGCCCGGAGCTTCGCCCTCCAGGGGCAGTCCGAGGAAGGGATGAAGGAGAAGTTCGGGGCGCTCCTCGAGGCGTTCGAGTACGGGCCGCCGCCCCATGGCGGGATCGCCCTCGGGATCGACCGCTGGGCGGCGCTGCTCGCCCACCAGTCGAACATCCGCGAGGTCATGGCCTTCCCGAAGACGCAGTCCGGCGCGGACCTGATGCTCGAGGCGCCGTCTCCACCCGATCCGGCCCAGTACGAGGAGCTCGGGCTGCGCTTCGTCGGCGTGCCGGGCCGCCCGACGCCGGCCCCGCCCGAAGGCTGACGACGACGATCGATCCGGGGGCCCTCGAGCTCCGAACGCTGCGCGCCGGCGATCGCGACGCGATCCAGGCCGTGCTCGCATGGGCCCAGGCGGCCGGCGACCTGCGGGCCTCCAGCGACCCCGAGCTCGTCTTCACGATGCAGATCTTCGCCGTGAACCCCGGCCTGTTCGGGGCCGCGTTTTCGGACGACGAGATCGTCGCGATCGTGCTGCCCGAGCTGAAGGTCGCCGTGGTGCGGCCGGAGCACCGCCGCCGCGGCATCGGCCGCCGGCTGATGGACCTCGCGCTGGCGATGGAGGCGGACCGGGGCCGGCCGGAGGTGTTCATGGGCAGCGTTCCGGACGCACCGGCCGGAGCGGACTTCCTCCGGGCGACCGGCTTCACGTTCCACTCGACGGTCTGGAACCTGGAGCTGCCGCCGGATCGGCAGCTCCAGGCGCCGGTCTGGCCGGACGACGTCGTCGCCCGCTCGTTCGACCGGTCTCGGGACGTGGAGGCGCTGCCGGCGGTCATCAACACGGCCTTCGCCGATCACCCGACGCCGATGGTCATGGAAACGGAGATGATCCTCGCGACCCTGAACGACCCGAACATCCTCGACGACGACGCGGTGGTCATCGAGGACCGGACGACCGGGGAGATCGTGGGCTTCTGCCTGACCGACGTCCGGCGCGCGGACGGCGCGATCACCTCGACCCACGGCGAGATCGGGCTGCTGGGCGTCCGGCCGGACCGCCAGGGGCGCGGTCTCGGGCGCCAGCTCCTGCGGGCGGGCGCGACCTACCTCCGCGGCGCCGGCATCGTGAACATCGGACTGTCGGTGAACGGCCGGAACGAGGGCGCGCTCGGCCTGTACGAGTCCGAGGGCTTCGTGCGGGACCGGACGCGCGATCGGTGGACGCGTCCCGTCATCGCATCGTGAGCGCCACCGACGACCTGCCCGCGCCTCTCGGCGCCATCGCGGCCCGGCCACGGCTCGCGGCCCTCCTCGGGGCTGTCTGCATCGCGTTCTCGGGGATCCTGTACCGCTGGGCCGAGGTATCGCCGTCGACCGGGACCGTGTACCGGGCGGTGTTCGGCCTGCCGCTGCTGGCGCTCGTCGCCTGGCTCGAGCATCGCCGCTACGGCGGGTTGCCGTCCCGGACGATCCGGCTCTCCCTGGTCGCGGGGATCTTCTTCGCCGGCGACCTCCTGTTCTGGCATCACGCGATCGAATACGTCGGCGCCGGCCTCGCGACCGTCCTCGGCAACCTCCAGGTGATCGTCGTCGGCGTCGTGGCGTGGTTCGCCTTCGGGGAGCGGCCGCCTCGCTCGGTGTTCCTCGCCCTCCCGTTCGTTCTCGTCGGGGTCGCCCTGATCTCCGGGGCGTTCGGCGGCGCGGCCTATGGCGCCAACCCGACGCTCGGGGTGGTCCTCGGCCTGTGCACGGCGTTCTGCTATGCCGGCTATCTGCTCGTCATCCGGCGAGGTGGCCGCGACCTGCGCCGGCCGGCCGGGCCGGTGATGCTCGCGACGGTCTCCACCGCGATCGTGGCGGCGGCCGTCGGGACGATCGGCGGCGATCTCGACCCGACGCCGCCCCTCGCGAGCCTCGCCTGGCTCGCGCTCCTCGGGCTGACGTCGCAGGCGCTCGGCTACCTGCTCATCTCGATCTCGCTGTCGCGGCTGCCGGCGGTGATGACCTCCATGATCCTGCTCGCCCAGCCGGTGATGACGGTCGGTCTGGCAATGGTCCTCCTCGGCGAGGCGCCGTCGTCCGCTCAGCTCGCCGGGGTCGTCCTCGTCATCGGCGGCATCGCGGCGGCGACGCTCGGACCGAGCGCGAGCCGGATCAGGAGTCCGCGGCGGGCCGGAGCCGGAGCGTGAAGGTCGTCCCGACGCCGGGCTCGCTCGCGACATCGATCGTCCCGCCCCAGGCGGTGACCGCGGCGTAGGCCGTCGGCAGGCCGAGGCCGGTCCCGACCCCCTCCGGCTTCGTCGAGAAGAAGGGCTCGAACACCCGCGCCCGGGTCGCCTCGTCCATGCCGGTCCCCGGATCCGAGACCGTCAGCGTGACCATGCGATCGGTCGGCGAGACCGCCATCCCGGTGACGATGCGGATCGTCCCGCCGTCCGGCATCGCGTCGCGCGCGTTGACGACGAGGTTCACGAGGGCGTGCTCGAGCTCCGCGGGATCGGCGAGGGCCGGCGGCACCCACGGATCCGCGTCGACGTCGATCGTGATGCCGGATCCGACCGTGCGGGCCAGCATCCGCTCGACGCGACCGATGTGCTCCGCGAGGTCCACCGGCTGGATCTGGCCCGAGCGGGTCCGGCTGAAGGTGAGCAGGTCGCGGACCAGGTCGGCCCCCCGGTCGCTCGCCAGCTGGATCGCCTCGACCCCGTCGCGGACGTGGCTGTCCAGCGACTCGGCCAGGAGGAGCTCGGACCAGCCGCGGACGACCGACAGGAGGTTGCCGAAGTCGTGGGCGAGGCTGCCCGCGACGCGCCCGACGGCCTCCATCTTCGCGGCCTGGCGGAGGCGCTCCTCGGTGGCTTCGCGCAGGATCGCGGCCGCGATCGCCGCCGCGGCGACCTGCAGGGCGATGACCTCGCCGTCGGTCCACGGGCGGTTCTCGACGCTGTCGAGCCCGATCGCCCCGCGCAGCCGGTCCTCGACGATGACCGGGACGAAGACCCACGATCCCACGCCGAGGCGGCGCATCGCCTCCCGGGCGCCCTCGGGGTCCACGAACAGGTCGTACGTCTGGGCCCGGCCCTCGGCAAGCAGCCGGGCCACGCCGTCGCCGGTCAGCGCGACGGCGTCGCTGAACGCGGTCGCGGGCAGGGCGCCCGGCGCGATCCGCTCGAGGATGAGGTGGCCGACGGCCTCGCGGTCGATCCGGAACGCCCACGCGGAGCGCGCCTCGACGGCCTCTCGCATCGATTCGAGGAGGGGCGACAGTCCGTCCTCGATCCGGTTCGTCGCCACCAGGAGTGGCGCGGCCGCGGCAACGGCCTCCAGGATGCCGTTCCGTCGATCCAGCGTCCGGCTGACCTCGGCCTGCCCGACCGCCGCGCCGATGATTCCGGCGGCGGCGCGCAGCGCGTCGAGCTCCGGTCCGGTCCAGTCGCGCTCCTGGTGGGAGTCGTCGTAGCCGACGTGGCCCCACCACCGGCCGCCACTGGTGATCGGGGTCACGACGATCGAGCCGACCCCGTCCGCCTCCAGGAGGACCCGTTCCTCCGCCGGCAGCTCGCGGAGGTGCCCGGCAACCAGGTGCCCCGCCGACAGCTCGCGCTCCCAGCGCCGGAAGTAGCGGAGGCCGCGCGGGTCGTCCGGGACCGCCAGCGGCAGGACGCCGTCGGCGTCCCACTCGGCTCTCCGGCGCATGTGGGAGCCGTCGTCGCCCTCGATCCGCTCGATCAGGACGACCCGGCCGGCACCGGACGCCGAGCCGATCCTGGCCAGGACCTCCGGGAGGGCGGCATCGAGGGGATCGCCCGCCATGAACCGCTCGGCGGCGAAGGTGACGGCGTCGAGGATGACCTCGCGGCGGTCCGGCCCGGTCGGGTCCGGCAGGCCGGACGACGCGGGCGCGGCGGGAGAGGCGGTTGGCTTCGGGGTGACGGCCCGGTCGATCGATGTCGTGGCGGATCCCCCACGAGGAGACGTGGCAGCGCGCGGGTCGGAAGTCTACGCGCAGGGTCGGCGACCGACGACTGACCCGAACGGCCGGTCAGTCGGCGGGCTCACCCGCGGCTTCGAAGGGCGCGAGCGCCGGCCCCTCGAGCGGGGCGTCGTCGGGCGCCTCCGCGACGGTCGCGCCCCATTCGTGGACATGCCCGGTGACCGGCTCGAGGGGGCCGATGTACGGCGGGAGATCCGCTCGCGGCGTCGCGCGATCGAACGTGACGCCGGGGTCGCCGAGGTCGACGAGGCGGTCGCGGATCCCCGCGGCCAGGACCTCGGCGAGCACGTCGGGCGGCATCCGGTCCGCGGCGACGGCGCGCAGGCTCGGCAGCGCGGCAACGGGCAGGACGACCGGCCAGCCCGGCTCGTCGTCCCAGGTCGGCCGGAGGACGGCATCGGGATCGATCCCGTGGAGCTCGATCAACGAGGTGATCGTCTCCGGCCCGACCCACGTGAGGCGGGCGGGCCAGAGCAGGACGGCGTCGGTCTCGTGGACCTCACCGCGCGCCACGTCCGCGCCGCGGGCCATCTGGGCGGCGGGGCCCTGCTCGGGCGGGGCCGGCTCGGCGAGGGTCACGGGCGCGCCGGTGAGGGCCGTCGCGACGGCTCCGTCGGGGTCGAACGAGACGACGACGACCGGCGTCGCGCCGCCGGACCAGGCGACGTCCGCGATTCGCCTGACGGCAGGCAGTCCGTCCGCATCCGCGAGCGCGGACTCGGGGCTGGCGGCCAGGATCACGGCGGCGACGGTCATCGCCCCAGTCTAGGCGGACGCCGTTTGGTGCGGACGCCATTCCGTGCGAGAATGGCCGCTCCCGATCGTTCAGGAGCCCGTTCCACCGTGCCCGCCGCCACTCCGTCCGAATCCACCATCCGAACCCGCGACGACCTCCGCAACGTCGCCATCGTCGCCCACGTCGACCACGGCAA
>DATBPR010000331.1:0-4796 GCA_036561285.1 Candidatus Limnocylindrales bacterium
GACGTACGTCCGGTCGCCCCAGGCGAACGTCCGGCTGCCGATCCGCAGCGGCGCCGGAGCGCCCGGCAGGCCCGCGCCGGCCCCCGAGGGGAGACGCCGGGACGGCGTGGCGGCCCCGCCACCCAGCTCCGGGCGGGCGGCGACGACGGTGGGATCCGGTTCGGCGGGCGGCGTCATCGCCGCCGATTGTCACCCGGATCGCTGGGTGGTGAGTCCTTGACGAGTCGGGCCCGGACCGCTCCGACCAGGTACAGCGAGCCCGCGACGATGACGGGGCCCTCCGGACCGCTCAGGGCGCGATCGACCGCCCGGTCCAGGTCGGGCTCGGTCTCGACGGTCGCCGTCCGGCCCATCCGGTTCAGCCAGACGGTCGCGAGCCGGCCGGCCGGCAGGGCCCGCGGGGTGTTGATCGCGGTCGCGATGATCCGGCTCCCGGCCAGGACCGGCGAGTCATGGAGCGCCGAGCAGATCCCGGCGACGTCCTTGTCGGCCATGGTCGCGGTCAGGAACGTCACCCGGCCCGGAGTCAGGAAGGGGCGGAGATCGCCGAGGGCCTCGGCGAGGGCCGCCGCGCCGGCCGGGTTGTGAGCGCCGTCCAGAAGGACGTCACGACCGTCGATGGTGAACAGCTCGAGCCGGCCCGCCCAGCGCGCCGCGGCGTAGCCGCTGCGGCGCGCCTCCGCCGGAACGTCGGCGATGCCGGCGGCGCCGAGCGCATCGAGGATCCCGTCGGCGACCGCGACGTTCGCCGCCTGGTGACGACCGCGCAGCCCCACCCGCGTCTCGCCGATCGACGGCAGGTCGACGACGAGCCCGTCGCGGTCCACCGCGAGGATCGGCGCCGGCTCCGCGACGATCAGCGGTGCGTGCATCCGGGCCGCTCGCCGGCGGACGATCGCGAGCGCCTCGCCGGTTGTCCCGGTCACCGCCCGATCGCCGCGCTCGATGATGGCGGCCTTCTCGCGGGCGATGTGGGCGATCGTCGGGCCGAGACGCTCGGTGTGATCCAGGTCGACGTTCGTGATCGCGGCGACGCCGCCGTCCCAGGCGTGGGTCGCGTCCAGCCGCCCGCCCAGCCCGACCTCGACAAGCGCGAGGTCCAGCCGCTGCTCGGCGAACCAGCGGAAGACGACCGCGGTCAGCAGCTCGAACTCCGTCGGCGGGCCGAGACGCGCCGGCACGCGGTCCGCGGCGGCGAGGGCCTCGCCGACGAGGCGGGCGAACGTGCCCGAGTCGACCGGCCGTCCGTCGATCTGCAGTCGCTCGAGATACGAGATCAGGTGCGGCTTGGGCGTCTCGCCGACGCGGAGCCCGGCGGCGCGGACCGCCGAGCCGGCCAGGGCGAGGACGCTGCCCTTGCCGTTCGTGCCGGCGACGAGCGCGCCACGCAGCCCGAGCTGCGGGTCGCCCAGCTCGCGGAGGAGCGCCCGCGTCCGGCCGAGGCCGAGCCGGACCCCGTAGCGGCCGCGCTCCTCGAGCGCGGCCAGGGCCGCGCGGTACGCAGCGTCATCGGGTTCGTCGGTGGCAGCCACCCCATCGCCACCGCTTCGGCCGCCGTGGGCGGCCGGATCGAGAGTGGTCACTCGCGCGTCAGATCGTCCTCGTAGAAGACGCACTGGTTGAACCGGGGTGTCAGGCAAACGTCGTTGACATAGCCCTGCTCGAGGTGGACGCCGCCGCGGAGCTGGCAGCGCGAGACGTTCGCATCCTGGCGGATCAGCGCCTTGAGGAGGTGCGGCGCCTGGATCGGGATCGCCCCGCGGGAGCCCGTCATGTAGAAGTGCGGGCAGACGTTCCGGCGGAGGTTCGGCAGGCCGAATCCGCCGCGTGTCGGCGGCAGGGCCGGATAGGGCTGGCGGAGCGGCTGACCAGCGCGGCCGGGGTACGGCGGCCGGACGGGGATCGGCGTCTGGGCGGCGAGCCCGCCACCGCTCGCCACCGGACCAGGCCGGTCGGCGGGAGCGGCCGGCGACCGGCGGTCCTCGGGACCCGGCAGGCGCGACGGCGGGGCCGCGGGCGGCCGGGTGACGCGGGCGATCGGCCCGACGCCGAACCCCGGCCGGCCGGTCGGCCCGGCCGGGCGGTCGCGCTTGGAATCTCGTGCCTGCATCCAATCCCTCGGATCGGCGCACGACAGGGGACTTCTTGCCCGCGCGCCGGACGCGGCAAGACTACAACGCGCCGCGCTCCGGCAGCCACGCCAACGCGGCGCGAGGGAACGGGCTCGTTTCCGCCGGCATCCTGCCTCCGGCATGCGACAATCCGGGCCGTGACGACACGGCGTGGCGGGCGACCTCCCCAGGTCCGGCCCCGCCCACCTTCGACGGGTCGCGCTCCCGCGACGGCCCCGCGACCCTCCCGGCCCGCTTCCACGACCCACCTCACCGCCCACCGCAAAGTGGAGCGCGGCCCGGGCATCGCCCTGCCGTTCCGCCTGCTGCTGGCCATCGCGGTCGCCTCGCTCGGCGTCGCCGTCCTCCTCGTCGCCACCGGCGGGTTCGCCCGGGTCGCATCGGCGATCGGCTCCTCGTTCACCGGATTCGTGGGCAACATCACCGCCACGCCGGTCCCGTCCGCGGCGGATCCCGTCGCCGCCGACTCCCCGGTCCTCGAGATGCCCGACGAGCCCTACACCAACCAGCCGACCGTCGACCTCCAGGGGACCGTGCCGGCGAGCGTCGCCGGCGACCCGGGCTCGCGGATTCGGATCTACGTCGCGATCGGCGACGGCGATCCGGGCATCGTGACGGAGGTCCCGGTCGGCGAGACGCAGCGCTTCGTCGTCCCGAACGTCGCACTCAGCGCCGGCACCAACACGTTCACCGCGACGATCGTCGGGCCGACGGACCTGGAGTCCGAGGCGTCCGCCGCGGTCTCCTACATCCTCGACACGAGCAAGCCGCGGATCACCGTGAGCTCGCCCAAGGCGAACGCCGTGGTCAACGGGAAGACGGTGACGATCAACGGCCAGACGCAGGCACGCAGCACCGTCAGCGCGCGAAACGCGGCGACCAACGGAACCGTCAGCGCCCTCGCCGACGGCAAGGGGGCATTCACCGTCGTCGTCCCGCTCGGGACCGGATCGAACACGATCCAGATCACGGCGACCGACCCGGCGGGCAATGCCAACACGGCGAACGTCACGGTCCGGCGGGGGACGGGCGCCCTCACCGCGAAGCTGGCCGCGTCGACCTACCAGGTCAAGCGGTCGATTCTCCCGGAGCCGGTGACGCTGACCGTGACGGTCACCGATCCGGACGGGCGGGCGCTCGCCGGGGCGAAGGTCACGTTCACGCTGGCGGTCCCGGGCGTCCCGGCGATCGCGTCGAGCCAGCTCACGACGGGCGCCAACGGGCGGGCGTCGTTCACCACGACCATCCCCCGTGGGGCGACGAAGGGCCAGTCGTCGGCGACCGTCATCGTCGACACGGACACGCTCGGGCACACGACGGACCGCACCGTGATCACGATCAGCTAGACCGGGTGTTCGGACGGGCGGAAGGTTCGCCCGCCCGGTCGGGCGCGAGCGCCACGTTGGCTCGCACACGAGACCGCCGTCGTCGACGGCGTGACAGCGTCCGCGACCGCAGCTACCATCTGGCCATGTCGTGGCGGTGTCCGCATTGCGAGACGCCCCAACCCGAGGCTTCTCGGTGCTGGGTCTGCCACCGGTCCTCGACGAGCTGCGCGACCTGCCGCCACTACCGCGGCTCGGTCGCCGCCCGGACCGGCTACTGCGGTCTCGACCGGCGGCGCCTGCCCCTCCTCGGCGACGAGGTCCGCCCGTGCTGGGAGGACGTGGCGACGCCCGTCGCCTTCGACCCGCCGATCCCGGGGCTGCTCGATCTCCTCACCGAACCGGTGCTCGGCCAGAGCGCGATGCCGGCCGAGGAAACCGCGGGGGTCGCGCCAGCTCCGCGGGGCCGCCAGGCGCCGGACACGCCTCGCGGTCCGCTCCGCCTCCGCCGGGACTGGGTCGAAGTCGAGGCCTGACGACCGCAGCCGCCGACGCAGTCCAGCGTCGACTGCGTCGGTCGCGCATGGGCGTCGCTGGCAAGGCGACGGCGAGGACGGAGCGAGCGCACTTCAAGGTGCGTGAGCGAGGACCGCAGACGTCAACGCAGTCCAGCGGCGTCCAGGCACGACAGCCTTACGGTGGGCAGGAGCCGAGGGAGGCTGGGTCGTAGACCGTGAGATCGATGGGCGTCCCGGGTGCCCGCTTCTGGCCCGGTGACGGCGACTGCTGGATCACGATCGAGTCGTCCGCCGCCGTATACCCGGCCGGCTGCGCGGTGACCGTGCCGAGCGCGAACCCGTCGCCCTGGAGCGCCGCCGTCGCCTGCGCCAGCGTGATGCAGCGGTAGTCGGCGACTGTGACCAGCGCCGGTGGCGGGGTCGGAGTCGGTGCCGGCGTGGGGGTGGGGGTCGGCGTGGGGGTCGACGTCGGGCTCGGGCTCGGGCTGGCGCTGGGCTGCGGCCCTTGGGAGAGCGTGTAGTCGATCGGCGTGCCCTTGTTGACGACGACCCCGGCGGGCGGGTTCTGGGTCACGACCTGGCCGGCCGGCACGACCGGATCGAATGCCTCGGTCTTCGTCCCGATCTGCAGCCCCGCGGCCGCCAGGAGGTTGAAGGCGTCGGTCTCGGTCTTGTTCCGGAGGTCCGGCACGGCGACGGTCTCGGGCCCGGCCGCGACGGTCAGCTTGACGGTGCCGCCGGGGGCGATCGATCCGCCGGCCGGCGGATCCTGGGCGATGACGGTGTTCGGCGCGACGCCGCTCGGCGCGGGCGACGCGGTG
>DATBPR010000332.1:0-2581 GCA_036561285.1 Candidatus Limnocylindrales bacterium
GGCGGTCCGCCGCCGGGCTCGAGATTCCGCTTCCCGACGACGTCGGGCCGGCCCTCGCCCGGGCGATCGACGAGCTCCTCGCGACCGAGGGCCTGGGCGGGCCCGATGGCGATGCGAGCGTCCGGATCACGGTGTCCCGCGGCGCGTTCTATGGCCGCGGCCTGCTCCCGCCAGACGAGCATCCGGAGGCCACGATCGTCGTCCAGGCGTGGCCGGTTCCGCCGACGCCGGCCGCGCATCTCGAGCGCGGCCTCCATCTCGTCGCGAGCGCCGTCCGACGCGATCCCGAGAGCCCGCTGAACGGCCTCAAGACGACCTCCCGGGCCGACTTCGTCCATGCCCGGATCGAGGCGCGCGCTGCCGGCGCGGACGACGCCCTGTTCCTGACGATCGACGGCTACCTGTCCGAGGCGACCTCGGCCAACCTCTTCCTGGTCCGCGACGGAGCGCTCGTCACGCCGTCCCTCGCCTGCGCGATCCTCGCGGGCACGACCCGCGACTGGATCCTCCGCTGGGCCGCGTCGGTCGGGCTTCGGCCGGAGGAGGGCCTGATCACCGTTCGTGACCTCGTCGAGGCCGACGAGGCGTTCCTCTCCAGCTCGGTGGCGGGGATCCTGCCCGTGACGCGGTTCGCGGGGGAGGACGTCGGCGACGGCCGGCCGGGCGAGTGGACCCTCCGCGCCCGCGCCGACCGCGAGACGTTCATCGCCGGTGACCACGAGGCCCGCGGGTGACCCGCGACGAGCTGATCACGCGGACGCGGCAGCTGGTCGACGAGGGCGATCGGCTCCAGCAGCAGCCGACGCTACGCGGCCTCCAGACCTGGCTCCAGCTGTCGGACGACCTCCTGTCGGCGGCCTGGGGGTCGATGGATCGCTACCACCTGGCCTGGCTGATGGTCGGCAAGCCGAAGGACATCGTCCGCGGCCGGCCGATGACAACCGAGGAAGAGGCGGCGTACGTCCGCGAGGTCGCGGAGGCGAAGACCTCGGCGCTGCGGATGAGCCTCGACGCGGTCGAGCGCCAGGGGATGCCGTTCGTCGGCGAGGAGCGCGGGATGGCTCCGGGGCAGGGCATGGGCGCCGTGCCCGGCGACCCGCGCGCGTGACCGCGCCGCTCGAGACGACGCTCGCCGTCGGCGGGGAGCGGCGGGTTCCGGTGCCGGACCCGATCGCCCGGGACTACCTGCTCCTCTGCCTCCGGCTCGACCAGCAGGCTCCGGGCCTCGTCGACGGCTACTACGGCCCGGCGGACCTGAAGGCGGCCGTCGACCAGGAGCAGGTCCGGCCGCCGGCCACACTCGCGGATGACGCCGCGGCCTTGCGCGCGCGGCTCGACGCCGAGGTCGCGGAGCCGGATCGGCGCGGCTGGCTGGCCGTCCAGGTGACGGCCCTCGAAGCCCAGGCTCGGGTCCTGGCCGGCGACGACATGCCGTACGTCGAGCTGATCCGGCGGTGCTTCGATTTCGAGCCGGTTCGCCGCGACGAGTCGGTCTTCGATGATGCGGCTACTGCCATCGACCGGCTCCTGCCGGGGCCCGAGCCACTCGCGGAGCGCCTCGCCGCGTGGGATGCCGGCCTGGTCGTGCCGCCGGAGCGAGCGCTCGTCGTCCTCGACTGGCTGGTCGAGGTCGTTCGTGAGCGGGCGGCGGCATCGGTCGGGCTCCCGGAGGACGAGCAGATCCGGGTCCGGCTCACCCGGAACCAGCCGTGGAGCGGCTACAACTGGTACGAGGGCGGCCGCCGATCGCGGTTCGACGTCAACATGGACCTGCCGATCCGGGCGCCCGACCTGATCCACCTCGCCGCCCACGAGGCGTACCCGGGCCACCACCTCGAGCATGTCTGGAAGGAGGTCGATCTCGTCGAAGGCCGAGGCCGTCTCGAGGCGAGCGTCCTGATGATCAACGCTCCGGAGTGCCTGCTGAGCGAGGGACTCGCCGATCTCGGCCACGAGATCGTGTCGCCGGCCTCCACCGAGCCGGACTTGCTCGTGGAGCTGTTCCGGCGCGCCGAGCTTTCCTTCGCCGCCGATCCGATCGCGTCACGCGAGGTCGCAGAGCGCGCGGTTGCCCTCGCACCGCCCCGCCGTCGGCTCCAGGAGTCGCGGGTCAACGGCTCGCTGATGCGCCATGCGGACGGGCGCTCGCACGACGAGGTGCTGCGCTGGCTGATCGAGGCGGGCCGGTTTGCGCCCGATGTCGCCGCCAAGCGGCTGGAGTTCATCGAGCATCCGCTCTGGCGGGCCTACGTCTTCGTCTACCACGAGGGCGAGGCGCTGCTCCGCGCCTGGCTCCACGCGGTGCCGCCCGACGAGCGGCCGGCCCGGTTCGGGCGGCTCCTTCGGGAACAGCTCTGGCCGAGCGCGATCGCCGCCGAGCTCGCCGCCGCTAGGGCTTCTTGACGGACCCCGTCATCGGCGCGTTGTCCTCGCGGGTCGCATAGCAGACGACGTCGCGGTCGCCCTTGCTCCAGCCGTCGGGCGTCGGCTGGTAGTAGCTGGCGGTCAGGACGGGCTCCGTGTCGAACGTCTTGCCCGTGTACGCCTCCCACGCCGGCAGGCAGTTCGCCCGGGCCCAGTC
>DATBPR010000333.1:0-3208 GCA_036561285.1 Candidatus Limnocylindrales bacterium
AACGTGATCGCGACGGCGTTCCATCCGGAGCTCGCCGGCGAGACGCGTTTCCACCGGCTCGTCGCGACGATGGCTGCCGAGCACGACGACCCCGGCGAGGGATCCGGCCGCCGGCCGCACCCGACCCGCCGCGCCCGGAACGCGACGTGACGCGGAATCGCGGCGTGACCCGGGAGCGCGGACGGTGACCCAGGCCCGCGCCGCTCGTTCGAGCGCGAGCGGTAAGGTCCGCGTCGCCCGCCTGACCGACCTCGCCGCGCTCGGCGAGCTGTCCCGGCTCTGCAACGACGTCAGCGCGGCGACGCGCTCGCTCGGTCTGCCGGTCAGCGGCCGCCCGATCGGCGTGTTCAGCCTGTTCCGGCTCCCGCTCGGCGCGTTCCAGCCGCACGACCTGATGTACGTCTACGAGGAAGAGGGCCGCCTGTCGGGCCTGATCCGGGTGGAGCGCGACTCGGTCCGCGACGAGTGGACGATCGTCGAGCTCGACGGGATCGGCTCGGGGCAGGCCGGCGACATTCGCTTCCGGCTCGTCAACCAGGTCCTCCGCGAGGCCGCGAAGCGCGGTCCGTGGCGGCTCCACGTCGCGTGCGCCGACCAGGGCGGCAACGTCGAGCTCTTCATGCAGGCGGGCTTCGCCCGGTACGGCGACGAGCGGATCCTCCATCGCGACGGCGACCAGGACCTGCCCGCGACCTGGACCGACAAGCAGGCCCGCGACGGCCGGATCCGGCCGGCCGTCCCGCTCGATGCCCTGCCCCTCTCGCGCCTGTACGCGGCGGCCACGCCGCAGCCCGTCCAGCGCCTCGAGGGCCTGCGGCTGCCCGACTGGGAGCGTCAGGGGACCAGCTGGCGGGTCCCGCGCAGCAGCCTCGCGCCGATCCTCCGGTTCGCCGACGTGGAGGCGTTCGTCCAGGAGAGCGCGACCGGCGGCAAGGACGGGACCCAGCTCGACGGCTTCGCCCAGATCGGCGTCGCCAAGGAGGACCAGCCCCACTACCTGAAGCTGCTGGCCCGGCCCGAGGTCGACACGACGGCCCTCACCGACTACGCCCTCGGGATCATCCGCGCCCGGACCGAGAAGAACGGCGGCTCGAGCCGCGAGCACGGCGTCATCGCCCCGGTCCGGACCTACGAGTCGCCGATCGATCGAAGGCTCGAGGACGCGGGCTTCGGTACGATCGCGACCGTGACCCTGCTGATGAAGGACACGCTCGTGCGTGTCGCGGAGCCGGCGCTCGTGCCGGCGGGGGTCCGTTGACCCCGCAAGGAGGCTCGGTTGACCGCTGACCGGCGACGCGAATCGATCGACGACCTCGACGCCCTGCTGGCCTCGCTGCCGGCGGAGATCGTCGAAGCCGTCCATGCGCTCCCCGAGAAGGAGGCGCTGATCGAGGTCGTCCTGGACCTGGGTCGACGGCCGGAGGCCCGCTTCCCCGATTCGGAGGTCACCCTGCTCGACCGCGAGGTCAGCGAATCCGACATCGCCCACGTCGTGGAGCACATCGGGACCTTCGGCGACGACAACCGGGCGGGGATCGAGCGGACCCTCCACCGCATCAGCGCGATCCGCAACCGGAACGGGAAGATCGTCGGGCTGACGTGCCGGATCGGGCGCGCGGTGTACGGGACGATCGAGATCATCAACGACTTCGTCGAGACCGGGAAGTCGATCCTGATCATGGGCCGGCCGGGCATCGGCAAGACGACGATGCTCCGCGAGGCCGCCCGGGTCCTCGCCGACGAGCACGGCAAGCGGGTCGTCGTGGTCGACACCTCGAACGAGATCGCGGGCGACGGCGACATCCCCCACCCGGCGATCGGCAAGGCCCGCCGGATGCAGGTCCGGACGCCGTCGCTGCAGCACGAGGTGATGATCGAGGCGGTCGAGAACCACATGCCGCAGGTCATCGTCATCGACGAGATCGGGACCGAGCTGGAGGCGCAGGCCGCCCGGACGATCGCCGAGCGCGGCGTCCAGCTGATCGGGACGGCTCACGGCAACAACCTCGACAACCTGATGCTCAACCCGACCCTCTCGGACCTGATCGGCGGGATTCAGAGCGTCACCCTCGGCGACGAGGAGGCCCGCCGGCGGCGGACGCAGAAGAGCGTCCTCGAGCGGAAGGCGCCGCCGACGTTCGACGTGATCATCGAGATCCAGGACCGCGAGCGGGTCACCGTCCACGGTGACGTCGCGGACACGGTCGATTCGATGCTCCGCGGCGATGCGGTCGCGCCCGAGCTGCGCTGGCGCGACGAGGAGGGGATCCACCGCTCCCAGGCCCGGCCCCGGCCGTCGCCCCGCGAGCAGATCGGCGCGGAGCGGTTCGCCGGCCTCGTCGGATCCGGCCAGCCGTGGCGGATGGAGCCCGGCTGGCGCGGCGAGGGCTCGTATCGCGGCGGCTATCGCGACACCGCTGCCGGTGCCCCGCCGCTCCGGTCGGGCTACCGGCCCGGGGCGAGCGGCGGCTGGCGCCAGACCCGGAGCGGGACGTCCCGCGAGCCGGCCCCTCGCGGCTCGCAGTCCGATGGCGGTCCACCCGCCGCCGGCGTGATCCCGGGCGAGCGATTCGCGATCCCGCCGGCCGGCCGGAGCGGCGCGCGACTCGACGATGCCGGCTTCGTCAGCGGCGAGATCGCCGACCGCGGGCCCCTCGAGCGTGGGGCCCCGCCCGTCCCCGATACTCGGGCCCGCGACGCCCGCGAGCTCGATCGCCAGAAGGCGTGGCGCGACCAGGCTGCCCGGGCGCTGACCGCCCTCCGGGCGGAGGAGGGGACCGCGCCGGTCAACGCCGAGGACCTCGAGATCGACGACGAGGACGACGGCCCGCTCGGGATCGCCGAGGGCGAGAGTGGCGAGGGCGTGCTCGTGCCCGGCGGCGCGCCGCTGCCGACGCTCCGGGTCCTGCCCCAGGGGATCAGCCGGAAGCGCCTCGAGCAGGCGGTCCGCGACCTCCAGCTCCCGGTCCAGATCGCCCGCGACGTCGACGAGGCGGACGTCGTGATGACGCTCCGCAACGAGTACAAGCAGAAGACGCCGATGCTCCGCGAGGCGGAGGAGCGGGCCCTGCCGATCTACGTCCTGAAGTCGAACACGGTGCCCCAGATGCAGTCGAGCCTGACCTCGATCTTCTCGCTCGAAATCGACCCGCGCGAGGCGGCGCTGCGCGAGACGGAAGAGGCCATCGGGCTCGTCCTGAACCGGTCC
>DATBPR010000334.1:0-7531 GCA_036561285.1 Candidatus Limnocylindrales bacterium
ATCCGGGCCGAGGCCGCCACGACCGGCCCGACCGGGGTCGAGATGGAAGCGCTCACCGCCGCGAGCGTGGCAGCCCTGACGATCTACGACATGGTGAAGGGCGTCGAGCGGGGCGTGGAGATCCGCTCCGTGCGGCTGATCTCGAAGACCGGCGGGAAGAGCGGCGAATGGCACCGCCCCGCGGACGACGCGATGCGCGGAGGGCCTGACCGGCCGAACCGGCCCGGTGCGCGCGCCGCCGGGCGCATCGGCGGGCCGAAGCACCGCGGCCCGGGCGCATGAGCGTGGGCGCGGCCGGCGGACGGTCGGCCCTGGTGCTGACGGCGAGCGACCGGAGCGCGGCGGGGACGCGCGAGGACGCGAGCGGCGACGTGCTCGAGCAGCGCCTGGAGGGCCTCGGGTTCGCCGTGGAGCGGGCCGTGGTCGCCGATGACCGGACGGAGATCGCGGCGCGGCTGCGGGACGCGGCGGAGCGTCACGCGCTCATCGTCACGACCGGCGGCACCGGCCTGACGCCCCGGGACGTGACGCCCCAGGCGACGCTCGACGTCGTCGACTACGAGGTGCCGGGCCTCGCGGAGGCGATGCGCGCGGAAGGCCGGGCGAAGACGCCGTTCGCCGCTCTGAGCCGGTCGATCGTCGGCGTCCGTGGACGGACGCTGATCGTCAACACGCCGGGCAGCCCGAAGGCGGCCATGGAGTCGCTCGACGCGATCGTCCCCGTGCTCGACCACGCGCTGGAGACGCTCGCCGGTCCCTTCGACCACGGCGCGGGCGGAGCCGGCTAGGTGTTCGAGACGTTCAGCCACGTCCCGTGGTACCCGCTCGTGTTCGTCGTCTTCTGGGGCGCCGCGGCGGTCTTCGCCCTCGCGATGGCCCGCCACCTCCGCGTGTTCGCGGCCGCCCATCCGGCCACCGCCCAGCCGGCCCCGTTCGGCGACATCCCGCGCCGGTTCGGCGGCCTGATCGAGTACGCCTTCGTCCAGACGAAGATGTTCAAGGATTGGCGCGCCGGGCTGATGCACGCCGGGATCTTCTGGGGCTTCGTCCTCCTGACGATCGGGACCGCGAACATCGTCACCGGGGGGCTCGTCCAGGCGATCCTCTCGATCCCGCTCGACGGCGCCCTGTGGACGGCCGTCTCGGCGATGCAGAACCTCGTCGCCGTGATCGTCCTGGTCGCGATCCTGTGGGCCTTCGAGCGACGGCTGATCTCGAAGCCGCGACGCCTGACCTTCAACCGGGACGCGTTGATCATCCTCGCGATGATCGGCGGGGTCGTCCTGACCGAGCTGCTCGCCCAGGTCTTCGAGGTCGCTCGCTACGGGGAGGTTCCCGGGGCGTTCGTGTCCAACGCCCTCGGCGGCGCCCTGTCGGGCCTGCCACCGGCGACGCTCGAGGCGGCGTTCGTCGTCCTCTGGTGGGGTCACGTCGCCCTCGTTGCCGCCTTCCTGGTCTATCTCCCGTTCAGCAAACACCTTCACATCGCGACCGCGTTCCCGAACATCTGGTACCGCAAGCTCGCCCCGCGTGGCGAGCTGCCGGCGATGGACCTCGAGCGCGAGGACGCGACGTTCGGCCTGAAGTCGCTCCAGGACCTCGGCTGGAAGGACCTCCTCGACGGCTTCACCTGCACCGAGTGCGGCCGCTGCCAGCAGGCCTGCCCGGCGCACAACACGGGGAAGCCGCTCAACCCCAAGGCCTTCATCATGGGAATCCGGGAGATGTCGGTCGAAGCGGAGCACGGCCTCGACCTGATCCCGAACAACCCGATCGTCCGCGAGACGTACGGGTTGGACGGCTCGACGCCTTCGCCGAAGCGGATGGCGGCCACGATCGTCGACGAGGCGATCCCGTACGACGCGGTCTGGGACTGCGTGACGTGCGGTGCCTGCGTCGAGGCCTGCCCGGTCCTGATCGAGCACGTCGACAAGATCGTCGGCCTGCGGCGGAATCTCGTGCTGGAGGAATCGCGCTTTCCATCCGAGCTCACGGCCGCGTTCCGGGGCATGGAGGGCCAGGGCAACCCGTGGGGCCAGCCGGCCTCGACCCGGACCGACTGGACGAAAGGCCTGCCGTTCGAGGTCCCGACGGTCGCCACGCTCGCGGCATCACCCGGCGGGCTCGACGACCTCGAGGTCCTCTACTGGGTCGGCTGCGCGGCCGCGTTCGACGAGCGGAACAAGCGAGTGGCCCGGGCGGTCGCGACGTGCCTCCACGCGGCCGGGATCCGGTTCGCGATCCTCGGCCAGGAGGAGTCGTGCACCGGCGACCCGGCCCGCCGGATGGGCAACGACTACGTGTTCCAGATCCTCGCGAGCGGCAACGTCGAGACGCTGAACCGCTACGGGATGGGCCAGCGGACGATCGTGACCGCCTGCCCGCACTGCTTCAACACGATCGGCAACGAATACGGCCAGCTCGGGGGGACGTACAGCATCGTCCACCACTCGGCGTACCTCCAGGGACTGCTCGCGGACGGGCGGCTGCGGGTCGCGTCGGACGGAGCTGCCGCAGCCGGCGCGGTGACGTATCACGACTCGTGCTACCTGGCCCGCTACAACGGTGTCGTCGCGGCGCCGCGGGACGTGCTCGGCGCCGTGCCCGGCATCGAGCTCCGGGAGATGGAGAAGAGCGGCCGCAACACGTTCTGCTGCGGCGCCGGCGGCGGCCGGATGTGGATGGAGGAGACCCGCGGGACGCGGATCAACGCGGAGCGGACGCGTCAGGCGCTCGAGACCGGCGCCAGCACGGTGGCCACCGCCTGCCCGTTCTGCATGACGATGCTGAAGGACGGGCTTTCCGACGCCCAGTCCGGAGCTGTGAGCGGCGCTGCGAACGAGCCGGGCAGCGGCACCGTCAGCGCCCGCGACATCGCGGAGATCCTCGCCGACGTCGTCGTCCCGGAGCCGATCGACCCGCGGCGGGCGCTGCCGGTCCTGCAGTAGGGCTCAGCCGGGCAGTCGGCGCTGGCAGCTCACGCAGTTCCGGTCCGTCCAGGCGTTGTACGCCCCGCAGTTGGGGCAGCGCTTCTGCCCCTCGGTCGAGGTTGCGTACAGGCTTTCCTGCGTCGCCTCGTCCTGGTCCCGCCGCCGCCGGCCCTGGATCACGAGCACGGCGATGATCAGGACGAGGAGGGCGCCGCCGAGGACCAGGAGCTCCTGCGTGAAGGTCATGTCGGACCCCCGTGACTGGAGCGCACCCCCGGTCGGCCCGCTCGCCACGTGGCCGCAAGCCTAGACGCTCCGGACGGCGGTGTGGGCGCGACGCGGGCGGCTGCTACGATCGGGCGCATGGCCAGCTCGACGCAGCCCACCGAGCCGCAGCCGGTTCCGACGTATCGCCTCACCGACGATCAGGCCGCCCTCCGCGACGCGGTACGAGTCCTGGCGGACGAGCGCATCGCGTCCCGCGCGGCGGAGATCGACCGGACGGCCGAGTTCCCCTGGGACGTCAAGGACCTCCTCGCGAGCCACGACATCCTCGCCCTGCCGTACCCGGAGTCGCACGGCGGGCTCGGCGGAGATCTGCTGACCGTGTGCCTCGCCGTCGAGCAGATCAGCCGGGTCTGCGCAACGAGCGGCCTGATCCTCGCGGTCCACGAGCTGGCCTCACTGCCGCTCCTTCTCGCCGGCACGCCGGAGCAGCACGACCGCTGGTTCCCGGACCTCGCGGCCGGCAGGCTCCTGATCGCGTTCGCCCTGACCGAGGCGGAGGCCGGCAGCGACGTCGCGGCCGCCCGGACCCGCGCCCGGCGCGACGAGGCGACCGGCGACTGGATCCTCGACGGTTCCAAGCGGTTCATCAGCCAGGGCAGCGTCGCCGACCTGATCACCGTCTTCGCCGTCACGGACGATGGCGATGACACGCCCCGTCATCGACGCCTCTCCTGCTTCATCGTCGAGAAGGACATGGCGGGGTTCGCGGTCGAGCGAATCGAGCACAAGATGGGCATCCGCGGCTCGCCGACCGCGGAGCTGAGCTTCCGCGGGGTCCGCGTCCCGGACGCGAACCGTGTCGGCGAGGTGGGACAGGGGTTCGAGCTTGCGATGCGGACGCTGGATCGCAGCCGGCCCGGGATCGCCGCCCAGGCGGTCGGGATCGCCCAGGGCGCGCTCGAGGTCGCCGCGGCCTATGCCCGCGACCGGACCCAGTTCGGCAAGCCGATCGCCGAGTTCCAGATGATCGGGGCGATGCTCGCCGACATGGACGCCCAGACCGAGGCGGCTCGCCAGCTCCTGTACAAGGCCTGCACCGAGATCCAGGCCGGGGCGGCCGACGCTGGACGGTGGTCGGCGATGTGTAAACTCGTCGCCGGCGACACCGCGATGCGGGTGACGACGGATGCCGTGCAGGTCCTCGGCGGTTACGGCTACATCGACGAGTTCCCGGTCGAGCGGATGATGCGCGACGCCAAGATCACCCAGCTCTACGAGGGAACGCAGCAGATCCAGCGACTGGTGATCGCCCGGGCGCTCACCGGGACACGTTGACCACTCGAGCCACCGTCCACCGCCGCGACCACCGATCGGAGACCGCCCGCCCGTGCGAATCGTCGTTCTCGTGAAGCCGGTCCCCGACACCGCGTCGGGCGGCGAGCGACTTCGCCCGGACGATCGGCGGCTCGATCGGGCCGCGACGCCCGCGGTCGTGAACGCCAACGACGAGTACGCGCTCGAGGCAGCCCTGAAGCTGACCGAGGCGCACGGCGGCGAGGTCGTCCTCGTGACGATGGCCGGCGCCGCGGCGCCCGAGACGCTCCGGAAGGCGCTGGCCATGGGCGCGACGAGCGGCGTGCTCGTGACCGACGACGCGCTCGGCGGTTCCGATACGGGATCGACGGCACGGGTCCTCGCTGCGGCCGTCAAGGACCTCGAGTACGACCTCCTGCTCGCGGGCGCCGACACGTCGGACGGTGGCGCCGGCGTCGTGCCGGCGGGCGTCGCCACGCTGCTCGGGCTGCCCTATCTCTCGTACGCGGCGAAGATCGAGCCCGATCCGGCGGCCGGGCGCGTCCGAGTCCACCGGATCAGCCCGACCGGGTTCGACGTCCTCGAGGCGCCGATGCCGGCCCTCGTCGTGGCGACCCAGGCACTCGGCGAGCCGCGCTACCCGTCGCTCAAGGGGATCATGGCCGCGCGCTCGAAGACGATCGAGACCCGTTCGCTCGGCGACGTGGCTGCCGGCGATGGGGTGGGTGGCGCGGCCTCCACCACGTCCGTCGTCGGGTCGGAGGCGCCGCCGCCGCGAGCCGCCACCCGGGTCGTCCGCGGACCCGCCGACGAGGCCGGCCGCGAGGTCGTCGCCTTCCTCGCCGAGCGGAGGATCATCTGATGGCCGGCGCCATCTGGGTCCACGGCGAGACCGCACCTGACGGGAGCCCGGCCAGGATCAGCACGGAGGTCGCGACGCTCGCCCGGACGCTCGGCGCGTCGGCCGGCCTGGACGTCGTCGGCGTCGTCGTCGCCGCGGAGCCGGCCGCGGCCGCCGCGGAGCTTGCTCAGTACCTTCCACGCGTCCTCGCGATCACCGAGCCCGAGACCCGCGACCACGCGTCCGCGACGATCGTCGGCCAGCGCCTGGCCGCCTTGATCGAGCGTGACCAACCGTCGTGGCTGTTCGCCGGCGCCGGACCCGAGGGCCGCGACGTGGCTGGGGTCGTCTCCGCGCTCACCGGCTGGGGCGTCCTCGTCAACGCGACCGAGGTCGCGTGGGATGGCGGTCCGGTCGTTGCCATGAGCGTCTTCGGCGGCAAGCTGAACACGACGAGCCGGTTCACCGGCGAATGCGGGATCGTGACCGTGCGCCCGAACGTGGTCACGGCGGAGCCGGCCGCGTCGGCCGGGACGGTCGAGCCCATGAACGTCTTCGGCGAGCTCCGGCTGCCTGCGGTCGACGTCGTCGATCACGTCGAGGCGGCGACGCGAGCCGCACCGATCGAGGAAGCGCGGATCATCGTGGCCGGCGGGCGCGGGGTCGGCGGGCCGGATGGCTTCGGCGTCGTCGAGGAGCTGGCGGAGGCGCTCGGGGGTGCCGTCGGGGCGACCCGGGCGGCGGTCGACGCCGGCTGGATCCCGTACGCCCAGCAGATCGGCCAGACCGGGAAGATCGTGAAGCCGGCGCTCTATCTCGCGCTCGGGATCTCCGGCGCGATCCAGCACAAGGTCGGGATGCAGACGGCCGAGACGATCGTCGCGGTCAACCGCGACCCGGACGCGCCGATCGCGGACTTCGCCGACCTGGTCGTCATCGGCGACCTGTTCGAGGTCGCGCCGGCGATCCTCGCCGCGCTCCGCGACCGAGCGGGCTGAGCGACCGGGACGGGGCGGGCACGTGGAGCTGCAACCACTCCTCGTCCTTCCGTTGCTGGCGTTCTTCGTCCTCGGCGCGCTCTTTCTGATCGTCCTGCGCCGGGCGGGCCGGTTCCTTGCAGCGACTCGCGACGTCGAGCGGTTCCGGCGCCAGGTCGGCGATCTCGGCGGCCGGATCGAGACGTCCCTCGCCGAGGTCTGCGCCCGGATCGACGGTCTCCGGCGCGGCCAGCTGGACGCCGAGGCGCTCGCCGATGACCTGACCGCCTCGGTCGACGCGGTCGAGCGGTACACCGGCGAGGCGAAGCTGCTCCATCCGCCGGCCGACGGGGTCGCGGTCCGCGATGGCATCGTGGCGGAGCTGGAGCGGGCCGGACGGGCGCTCGAGATGGTCGAACACGGTCGCTCGATCCAGGCATCCGCGCGGTCGGGCGGGCGGGAGGTCGAGGCCCAGACGTCGATCAAGCGCGGCTACCTCAACGTCCTCCACGCCCGCGAGGCGATCGCCCATCACGTCGAGCTCGGGCGGGCGGTCGGGATCGGCGACGAAGCCTCGGGCTTCCAGCGCCGGAACGCCTGATCCGGCCGGGTCCGCGGCGGGCGCCGCGACGGCTCCGTCGGCCCGGGAGACCCGCTATCTAGTGGTATCATCCGGCGACACCACAAGCGGTGGTGGTGGGAGGTTGCAGGAGCGTCGATGCGCTGTCCACATTGCGGGGCCCGCGAGACGCGGGTCGTCGACTCCCGGGATCTCGACGATTCGGCCACGATCCGCCGTCGCCGCGAGTGCTCCGCCTGCGCGACCCGGTTCACGACCTACGAGCGCGTCGAGGCCGCCCGTCTCGTGATCCTCAAGCGCGACGGAATCCGCCAGGAATTCGACCGCGACAAGCTCGCGGCCGGCCTGCGCAAGGCCCTCACACGGCGACCGGTCCCGGACGGCATGGCCGAGCAGGCCGCCGACGAGATCGAGGCCGAGCTGCGGGCCGCCGGATCGGGCGAGGTTCCGTCGTCGCGCGTCGGTGCGCTGGCCATGGAGAAGCTGCGCCGGATCGACCAGATCGCCTACATCCGGTTCGCCAGCGTCTACCAGAGCTACGAGGACCTCGAGGATCTCAAGCGCGAGGTCGATCGCGTCTATGCCGAGCGCGCCACGCACGCGCTGCCGGACGCCTGACGACGCCGAGAGCGCCCGTTCATTGAGCGTCCTGTCCGATCGC
>DATBPR010000335.1:0-1957 GCA_036561285.1 Candidatus Limnocylindrales bacterium
TTCAGCTCGACCGGGCAGGGGGAGTGGTCCGAGACGACCATGTCGAGGTCTCCGTCGGCCAGGCCGGTCCACAGCCGGTCCTGGTTGGCCCGCTCGCGGATCGGCGGGCAGCACTTGAACTGGGTCGCACCGTCGGGGATAGCGGCGGCGTCCAAGGACAGGTAGTGCGGGCAGGTCTCGGCGGTCACATCGACACCGGCATCCCGGGCCGCGCGCAACTGCGGTAGGACGTCGGCCGACGAGACGTGCAAGATATGGACGCGGCCGCGCGTGCGGTGGGCCGCGTCGAGCGCCTGGGCGACCGCCCGGGTTTCGGCCGCGTCCGGCCGGGAATCCAAGAAGTGCTCATACTCGACACCTTGGGCCGGCGGAGACTGCGAAATCACCGACGCATCCTCGGCGTGCACGATCAGCAGGGCACCCGACCGGGCGGTTTCGGCCATCGCGGCTGAGAATCCGGCGTCTTCCAGCGGCGGGAACTCGGAAACGCCCGAGTCGACGAGAAAGCACTTGAAGCCGAACACCCCGGCCTCGTGCAGCGGCCGCAGGTCGCTCAGGTTGTCGGGGACCGCGCCACCCCAGAAGCCGACGTCGACGTGCGCCTGCCCGCGGGCTCGCTCTCGCTTGGCGTCCAGTGCGGCCAGATTCGTCGTCGCAGGAATGCTGTTCAGCGGCATGTCGACGATCGTCGTGACCCCGCCGGCCGCCGCGGCCCGGGTGGCCGTGTCGAAGCCCTCCCAGTCGGTCCGGCCCGGCTCGTTGACGTGGACGTGGGTGTCGACGAGCCCGGGGAGCAGTACCTCGTCTTGGCCGAGCTCTATTATTTCAGCGGCCTCGATCGGCGCATCAAGCGGGGCGACGGTTGCGATCCGGCCGGCGACGACGCCGACGGCAGCCGACGCCTCGACCTCGCCCACGATGGCCCGCCGCGCCCGGAACAGCTGGTCGACCGTCATACGCCCGCTCCGACCAGGCGGTCGGCCAAGCGGGCCCCGATGGCACGTAACAGCCGACCGGGCTCGTCGAACGACTCGTCCGGGTGTTCGGCCTCGTCGACCAGGGTGTAGACGGCGTCGAATCCCGCGCGGCGCAAGCTCGGCTCATCCAACGAGCATCGGCCCGCCACGGCCACGGTGGGCACGTGCGCGGCTCTGGCCTCGGCCGCGACGCCGGCCGGCGCCTTACCTCGCAGGGTCTGCTCGTCGAGCGAGCCCTCTCCGGTGACGACGAGATCGGCGCCGGCAAGCGCGTCGGCAAAACCGACGAGGTCGAGCACCAGCGCGACGCCGGGTCGCAACTGCGCGCCCAACACCGCGGCCGCGGCGAAGCCGACGCCACCTGCGGCGCCTGCGCCAGGTTCGTCCCGACGATCCACGCCGGTCGCGGCGGTTACGACATCAGCCCAGTTCTCCATGGCCGCGTCCAGCAGCCGCACCTCCTCGGGGTCGGCACCCTTTTGCGGGCCGTACGTCACGGCAGCCCCGTGAGGTCCGGTCAGTGGGTTGTCGACGTCGCAGGCGATTTCCACTGTCGTGTCGGCCAGGTCGGGGTGCAGTCCGATGGTGTCGAGTCGGGCCGCCGCCTCGGCGCCGAGCCCGCCGGGCCCGACGTCGTGGCCGGCTGCATCCGTCACCCGGGCCCCCAAGGCCTGGAGCATCCCGATCCCGCCGTCGGTCGACGCACTGCCGCCGACGCCGAGAACGAGGTGGCGGCAGCCGGCGTCGAGGGCCGCCTCCATCACCTCTCCGACACCCCAGCTCGTCGAGGTCAGCGGGACGCGCGACTCACCGAGCCGCGCCAGGCCGGCCACGGCCGCAAGCTCGATCACGGCATCCCGCTCCCGGCGTACGAAGCGCGACGGCCGAACGACGCCGATCGCATCAGCCGCATCGACGGGCACCCGGTGAAAGCCGGCGGTCTCGAACGCGTCGAGCATTCCGTCGCCCCCGTCGGCGAC
>DATBPR010000336.1:0-1793 GCA_036561285.1 Candidatus Limnocylindrales bacterium
GTCGTCCCGGATCCGAAGGGCCGGCCGATGCGCTGTCTCGACTGGCGGTTCGAGCTCTGGCGGTGAGGGTCAGGCGGGCCCGTCGCCCCTGGTGCCGGCGTTGAGCAGGTCCTCGAACGGCACGGGATCCAGGAACGGGTCCCGGGCGGCGGCCGGCACCCGCGCCGCGACCGCGCCCGCGAGCTCGGCGGCCGCGCGATCGATCCGCTCGACGAGGCCGGCATCGGCCGCGATCCCGGCCCGGCCCCAGTCCTCCGCGGCGGCGTAGACGCCGGTCGCGACCACGGCCGCGTTCAGGTAGGCGAACAGGGGCCGCATCGCGTGGTCGATCGCGAGCGAATGGCGGGCCGAACCGCCTGTCGCCGCGAGAAGGGTCGGCATCTCGGCCAGCCCGTCCTTCTCGACCGCGTCGAAGAACAGCTTGAAGAGGCCGCTGTACGAGGCGTTGAAGATCGGGGTCACGGCGATGAGTCCGTCCGCGGCGACGACGGCGTCGATCACGGCCTGGAGCGGCGGGCTCGGGAAGCCGGTCAGCAGGCGGTTGACGAGGTCCTGGGCGTGGTCGCGGACCTCCACGACCTCGACGTCCACGGTGGCGCCGGCGTCGCGCAGGTGCCGCTCGGTCGCCGCCGCGAGGCGGTCCGACAGGAGCCGGGTCGAGGACGGCACGCCGAGGCCGGCCGTCACGACCACGATCCGGCGCGCAGGCGAGGCGACGGGCGCGGTCACGCGGGCACCGCCTCGGGCGCCTGGACCGCCACGGGCTCCGTGCGCCCGAGGAGCGCCGCGACCCGCGGATGGACCGGTGCGTCGGGCACCTGCGCGGGTCGGTCCTTCGCGAACTCCCGGCGCAGGACGGGGACGACGAGCTCGCCGAGCATCTCCAGCTGCTCGAGGACGGCCGGGAGGGGCAGCCCGGCGTGATCGATCAGGAAAAGCTGGCGCTGGTAGTCGCCGACGATCTCGCGAAAGCCGAGCGTCCGCTCGATGACCTGCTCGGGGGTGCCGACGGTCAGCGGCGTCTGGGCCATGTAGTCCTCGAGCGAGGGTCCGCCGCCGTAGACCGGGGCGTGGTCGAAGTACGGCCGGAACTCGCGGATCGCGTCCTGGCTGTTCGGTCGCATGAAGACCTGACCCCCGAGCCCGACGATCGCGCTGTCGGCCGCGCCGTGGCCGTAGTGCTCCCAGCGTCGGCGGTAGAGGTCGACCATGCGCCGGACGTGGTCCGCCGTCCAGAAGATGTTGTTGTGGAAGAAGCCGTCGCCGTAGTACGCGGCCTGCTCGGCAATCTCGGGGCTGCGGATCGAGCCGTGCCAGACGAAGGGCGGGACACCGTCGAGCGGTCGCGGAACGGACGTGAAGCCGGTCAGCGGCGTCCGGAGCTTGCCCTCCCAGTCGACGACATCCTCGCGCCACAGCCGGTGGAGCAGAGCGTAGTGCTCGTAGGCGAGCGGGATCCCGTTGCGGATGTCCTGGCCGAACCAGGGGTAGACCGGGCCGGTGTTGCCGCGACCCATCATCAGGTCCACCCGGCCGTCTGCCAGGTGCTGGAGGTAGGCGTAGTCCTCGGCGATCTTCACCGGGTCGTTGGTCGTGATCAGCGTCGTCGCGGTCGAGAGGATCAGGCGGGACGTCTTCGCGGCGACGTAGCCCATGAACGTCGTCGGCGACGACGGCACGAACGGCGGGTTGTGGTGCTCGCCGGTCGCGAAGACGTCGAGCCCGACCTCCTCGGCCTTCTCCGCGATGGCCACCATCGCCTTGATCCGCTCGTGCTCGCTCGGCGCTCGCCC
>DATBPR010000337.1:0-2324 GCA_036561285.1 Candidatus Limnocylindrales bacterium
GGCCCGGGAGGAGCGCATCCGGCCAGCGCGAAGGAGGCCGGGCCTCGCTCGATTCGTCGGCGAGGGCCGCGACGATCGCCGCGCGCTCCTCCGCGCTCGGCTCCGGGACGATGACGATCTCCTCCACGACACCACAGGCTAAAGCGCCACGGGACCGGGGTCGATACGGTCTCAAAGTGGGACGCCGCCTTTCCACAGCAGCAGCGGTCCTCGTGCTGGTTCCCGCCGGATCGGCGGCCGCGATGACCGACTCGCACACCGTGCCGCAGAACTGGGCCGCGGCCCAGATCGCCGCCGTGACGGCGCAGGGGCTGATGGGCACGTCCGACCCGGCCACCTTCCGGCCGAACCAGACACTCACCGCGCAGGCGCTCGCGAACCTCGTCGTCGGGCTCCAGGTCGTGCTCACGCCGCCGGTGACGACCCCTCCGGATCCGAACCCGCCGACCAACGCCGGCGACGGGATCCCGGCCGACCCCACGCAGCCGGTCCCCCCGGGCGATCCTGGCGCAACGACGACGCCGAACCCGACCCCGACCGTGCCCGCGCCTACGACTCCCGCGACACCCGCACCGACCGTGGTGAAGACGGCGAAGGTCGCCGATCCGTACGCCGCCGTCACGATGGCCCAGCTCGACGCGAAGCTGGTCAACGCGCTCGGGCTCTCCGGCGCCGCCGGCGAGTTCGTCGCCGGGGCGAAGGCCGCCGGCCTGAAGGTGCCGTCCCGCTTCGGCACCGAGGTCGTGGCACGGCTGCTCGGCCTCCGGCTCAACCACCCGGCGAACGAGGACGGCCTCGAGCTCCGGCCGAACGATCCGGCCACCCGCGCCGAGGCCGCTTACTCCGCCGCCCAGATCCTGACCTTCGCCGGCGACGACGGGCTCGCGGTGGCCGCCGTCCAGGGCCTCGCCGACACGTTCTCGCTACCGGCGTTCTCCGACTGGCAGACCCGGATCCTCGATACGGCGGTCTCGAAGATCGGGATGCCGTACATCTGGGGCGGCACGAGCGACGGCGCCGAGGCGCCGTTCGGCGTCCAGTCCCGCGGCGGCTACGACTGCTCGGGCTTCGTCTGGCGCGTCTACAAGCTCCAGAGCTACCCCGGGGAGGGCGACCTCGCCTCCGTCCTCCGCGGCCGGACGACGTTCGTGATGAGCGTCGAGGTGCCGAAGTCGGAGCGGATCGGCTTCGCCGACCTCCAGCCGGGCGACGTCCTCTTCTTCGGCGCCGAAGGCCCCCGCTCGAGCTCGGCCGAGGTGGATCACATGGCGATCTACATCGGAAACAACTGGTTCATCCAGTCCTCCAGCTACGGAGTCGCGCTGGCCACGCTGACCGGCTACTACAAACAGAGGTTCGCCTGGGCGCGCCGCCCGCTGCAAGAAGCCGGTCTTTCCGGCTGAGTCGTTCGAGGGACAGCCTGTGGAAAACCCACGATCACCCCTTCGGGTGATTTGCACGCATGGGCCTGTAATGAAGAATCTTCCCGACTGGCGTCCTGAAAGTTGGCTCTGGAGGAAATTCATGTTGGAGTGGAAGCCCAAGCTCATCACCTTGATCCTGGCGCTCGCGATCCTCGCGATGCTCGTCAGCCTGCTGCATGTCGGCGCTCTCAGCGCCGGTGTCACGAACATCCAGTGGGGTCTCGACTGATCGTCTCGTCCCTGGGGAGGGAGTTCGGTGGCGGATGGCACAGCAGTTCTGCCTGCTCCCTCGGAGCACGCAGCCGGTTCTGATCGACTTACGGCTGCCTGGACCGCCCGCGGGCGGTGAACAGCAGCTCCACAAAGCTTCCTCGTAGAGTCCAGGCGATCGTGGCCCCTGTCTGTTTGGCGGGGGCCGCCGCCGTTGTGGTCGCGGCGATCACGTTCGTCCAGAAGCCGCACAGCCTCAGCGTGCTGCTTGCGATCTTCGGGCTCTTCGCGGTGATGGTCGTCGCCGAGCGGTTCCCCGTCCCGATCGAGGGCGTGGACGCCGGAGGGGTCACGCTCGGCTTCGTCTTCGCGGTCGCCGCGATCGTCCTCTACGGCTGGCAGGCCGGCGTCATCGTCGCCGCTGCCGCGACGACGGTCGCGCACCTCGTCGGCCGCAAGCCGCTCCTCCGTAGCGCCTACAACGGTTCGATGTTCGCGCTCTGCGCGGCGGCCAGCGGAGTCGTCGTCGACCAGATCCACGGCACCTCGACGCTCGCGCTGATCGCGAAGATCGCGGTCTGCGCCTTCCTCTACAACTGGGTCGTCAACCTCGTCCTGATCAGTGCGGTCGTGTCCGCGAACACGGGGAAGCCGTTTCTCAAGCTGATCTGGGAGACCGCGCGGCAGACG
>DATBPR010000338.1:0-3296 GCA_036561285.1 Candidatus Limnocylindrales bacterium
CGCAGTCCGTGGACGGCGACGAGCGAGGCCGCGTCGACCTCCCCTTCGGCCGGCTGCAATCGCCAGCGTGGATGATCGATGGCCGCCCGCCGGATCCGGCCCGCCCGGTCCGCCGAGAACAGCCGCATCCGGTTCGTCGCCCATTCGTCGAACGTGCCCGCCTCGGCGGTCGCGATCGGGCCGGACGGGCGATAGGAAGCCTCGAAGCGGGCCTGCGGATGCTCCGGGTCGTCGCGGACGGAGACGTACCGGACGAGCTCGCCGTCCCGGCGAGATCGCATCCGGGCGTGCACATACGGCAGGTGGAAAACGAACCGGGCGCCGCGGACCGTCGGCCAGGACATGGCATCGAGGCTGAGGAACCAGACGCCCGGCTCACCCCGGTGCCGGACGTACGTCCGGACGTTGAGCTCCGGGAACGTGCTGTAGCGCGGGATCGACGGGATGCCGCGCGGCCCGACGTTCGCCATCGTGAACGGGACGACGCCGAGCCACCCCCGCCCTTCGAACGTGTCGAGCTCCAGGCCCGGCGGGATCACGGGGCGAAGCGCGTCAGGGTCCAGCGGCCAGTGGGCAAAGAGCAGGTCGAGCCAGCACATCCGGAGCAGCCACGGCGCGGCCACGTCAGTTGCCCGCGAGGAGCGCGTCGATCCGCCGCGTCACGAGGGCCGCGCCGTCGGTCACGTTCGAGACGACGACGACCCGTTCGCCCGTCGCCGGGTACGTCCAGGCGCGGGCGCTCGCCCCCGGGTCCTCGCCCGTATGCCCGAACCGCGTCGACGGGCCCTCGCCGACATGGAGCACCCCGCAGCCGAACCGGAAGACGTCACTCTCGGCGTGGGGTCCGATCAGCTGGGTCCGCGTCGCCGCTTCGAGGAAGGGCGGGTCATCGACCCGTCCGGTCAACCCGTCGAGGAGACGGACGAGGTCCCGCACCGTCGACTGGACGCCGCCGTCGGGGCCCCCGATCGCCGGGACCGCGTAGACGTTCGTCCGCCACGAGGCCCAGCGCTCGCCGGGCGGCATTCCGTTCTCGGGTGGCAGGTAGCCCACCGCAAGTCGTGGGACTACCTCGTCGAGCGCCCAGAAGCCGCTGTCGACCATGCCGAGCGGTTCGAAGATCTCGAGCCGGACGAGCGCCGGAAAGTCGTGCCCGATCACCTCCTCGAGAGCGATCCCGACGAGGACGAACGCCCCGTTGTTGTAGACCGCTCGAGCGCCCGGCGGCGCGACCTGCGGCAGGTCGCGGAGGAGCGGCCAGAAGTCCTGCGGTCCGCGGATCGTCGTCGCCGGAGTCAGCGTCCAGATCGCCTCGTACGACGCGTCGCCGTCATCGTCGAAGTAGTCACCGAAACCGGAGGTGTGGCTGAGGAGCTGCTCGAGGGTGATCGACGGATCCATCGCCGCCGGCCGCCACTCCTCGCCGACGAGATCCGCGTAGCGAGTGTCCCACTCGAGAATCCCAGCGTCCACCAGGCGGGCCACGGTCATCCCCGTCACGAGCTTGCTGACCGACGCACAGGCGAATCGCGTCGCAACGGTGTTCGGGATCGCGTTCGACCGATCGGCCAGGCCCCGTTCGATCGTCAATGGCGCCTCTCCCTCGTCCCCGGCGACATGGACGACGCCCGAGAAGTCGACCTCGTCCAGGACCGCCTCGATGTCCGCCCGCGCAAGCCCCGGAAGTCGACTCAAACCGCGACCGCGTTCGTCGCGGCCGGGCGAGGCTGGCAAGGCGGAAGGGAGGACCGGAGCGAGCGCACTTCAAGGTGCGTGAGCGAGGACCCCAGCAGCCAACGCAGTCCAGCGTCGTCCGGCCGCGACAGCCTGTTCAACCCTCCGGGACTTCGAGCTCGCCGGGGTCTGCGAATGCGGTCGCCCCGCGCGCCGATCCAGCCACGGCCATTGCCTCGCGATAGACCGCCACCGCGTCGTCGACGCAGCAGACGACCAGGTCGCCCGGCGCCGCTCGGCGGAGGGCCGTCCGGACGGCCGACAGCTCCTCGAGGATCTTGTCCGCGCGCAACGTCCGCGCGCCGGTGGCCCGGGCCGCACGGATGCCCTCGACGACGTTCCCGGCCGACTCGCCCGCCGTGCGGCCGCGGAGGTTCTTGTCCTCGCGGACGATAATCTCGTCGAACGCCCGCGCCGCGATCGCGCCGTACTCGCGCTGGTCGTCGTCGCGGCGATCGCCCGGGATCCCGATGACCCCGATCGCCCGGCCGGCGCGTGTCTTGCCGTTGGCCTGCGGCCCGATCCGGCCGGCCTTCGCCTGCGGCTCGGTCATCATCCGCTCGACGAAGTCGGCCAGCTGGCGCATCCCGTCGACGTTGTGGCAGTAGTCGATGACGACGCGGATCCCGCCGACGTCGAGCAGGTTCAGCCGGCCCGGCGCCTGGAAGAACGACGTCGAGAAGGTCCGCAGCCCCTGCCGGATGTCGTGGAGGTGAGCGCCGGCCGCCCACGCCGCAGCGGCCGCGGCGAGCGCGTTCGCGACGTTCATCCGCGCCCGGCCGCCAAACGTCGCCGGGATGAGGTGGGTGTAGAGAACGGGCATCGTCCGCGGGCCGTGGCGGAGCACGATCAGCTCGCCCTCCGGACCGGGCTGGAGGATGAACGCGGCGTTGCCTCGCGACGTGTGGCCGTCGACCCGGTCGAAGCCGTCCTCGCCCTTCTCGGTCGACATGCTGAAGAGCACGACGCGGCCCGCGCAGTGGCGGCCCATCCGGTAGACGTGACCGTCGTCGGCGTTCAGGACCGCCGTCCCGGACCGCGGCACGGCCTCGACGATCACGCCCTTCACGTTCGCGAGCTGGCCGATCGTGTCGATGCCGCCGAGGCCGAGGTGATCGCCGGTGATGTTCGTGACGACGGCGACGTCGTTGCGGTCGTAGCCGAGGCCCTCGCGGAGGATCCCGCCCCGGGCGACCTCGAAGACCGCGCTGTCGACGGTCGGGTTCTGGAGGACCATCTGGGCCGACTTCGGGCCCGACATGTCGCCCTTCTTGATCAGGCGCCCGTCGATCACGATGCCGTCCGTCGACGTCATCCCGACCCGCTTGCCCTTGAGCTTCAGGATGTGGGCGATCATCCGGACGGTCGTCGTCTTCCCGTTCGTGCCGGTGACGGCGATGATCGGAATCCGGGCCGGCGATCCGGGCGGGAACAGGCCGTCGATGACCGGCCGGGCGACGTACTGCGGCTCGCCCTCAGTCGGGTGGGTGTGCATCCGGAATCCGGGCGCCGCGTTGACCTCGACGATCGCCCCGCCGGTCTCGCGCACGGGCGTCGCGATG
>DATBPR010000339.1:0-3515 GCA_036561285.1 Candidatus Limnocylindrales bacterium
ACCGGCTACGACGTCACGCTCGAGGACCTCGAGAGCTTCCGGCAGTGGGGCTCGCGGACGCCGGGCCACCCGGAGTACGGCCTGACGCCGGGCGTCGAGGCGACGACCGGGCCGCTCGGCCAGGGCTTCGCGAACGCCGTCGGGATGGCGATCGCCGAGGTCCGTCTCGGCGCCGAGTTCAACCGCGACGGCCACGACGTCGTCGATCACTGGACGTACACGCTCTGCTCCGACGGCGACCTCCAGGAGGGCATCGCCTCGGAGGCCGCCAGCCTCGCCGGCCATCTCCGCCTCCGGAAGCTCGTCGCCCTCTACGACGACAACCACATCCAGCTCGACGGCCCGACGTCGATGGCCTGGTCCGAGGACGTCGTTGCCCGGTTCGAGGCGTACGGCTGGCATGCGACCCACGTCGAGGACGGCAACGACATCGAGGAGATCGCCGCCGCGATCGAGGAGGCCCGCGCCGACGACCGGCCGAGCCTGATCGCGGTCCGGACGCACATCGGCTTCGGCAGCCCGAACCGGCAGGACACCCAGAAGGCCCACGGCCAGCCGCTCGGCGTCGACGAGGTCCGTCTCGTCAAGGAGGCCTACGGCTGGGACCCCGACAGGTCGTTCTACGAGCCGCCCGACGCGATCGAGCTGTTCCGGCGGGCCGTGCCCGCGGGCGAGGACCTCGTCGAGGCTTGGCAGGACGCGTTCGCTCGGTACGAATCCGCCCATCGCGATCTCGCCGCGGCGTTCCGGCGGCGGGTCATCGACCGGCGCCTGCCCGACGGCTGGGACGGCGGGCTGAAGACGTACGCGGTCGGCGAGGAGGTCGCCACCCGCAACGCAAGCCAGGAGGTCATCCAGGCCCTCGCCAAGCCGCTCCCCCGGCTCTTCGGCGGTGCCGCGGACCTGTCCGAATCGAACCTGACCGACGTCAAGGGCGAGGACTCATTCGAGGCGGACGACCCCGGACGCAACCTCCGGTTCGGCGTCCGCGAGCACGCGATGGGCGGGGTCGCCAACGGGATCGCCTACCACGGCGGGTTCATCCCGTACGCCGGCACCTTCCTCACCTTCAGCGACTACATGCGGGGCTCGGTCCGGCTGGCCGCCCTGAGCGGGCTCCAGGTCATCTATGTCTGGACCCACGACTCCGTTGGTCTGGGCGAGGACGGGCCGACCCACCAGCCGGTCGAGCACTACGCCGCGCTCCGGGCGATCCCGAACCTGTGGTTCGTCCGGCCGGGCGACGCGAACGAGACCGCTGCCGCGTGGGCGCTGGCCATCGAGCGGGCGCACGACGACCCGTCCGGGCCGATCGGGCTGTCGCTGACCCGGCAGAAGCTGCCGACGCTCGCGGGCACGGCCGAGCACGCCCGCGAGGGCCTCCGCCGCGGCGGCTACGTCCTGCGCGAGGCGTCGGACGGGAAGCCGCGGATCATCCTGATCGGGACCGGCTCCGAGCTGCAGCTCGCGTTCGGCGCGGCCGAGGCCCTGGAGCGCGACGGGATCCCCGCGCGGGTCGTGTCCCTCCCCTGCTGGGAGCGGTTCGAGGCCCAGGATCCGGCCTATCGCGACTCCGTCCTGCCGCGTGACGTCCGGGCCCGCGTCTCCGTCGAGGCCGGCGTGTCGCTCGGCTGGGACCGCTGGGTCGGCGACGAAGGCGCGATCGTCGGGCTGGACCACTTCGGCGCAAGCGCCCCGGCCGGGACGATCTTCGAGAAGTTCGGATTCACGGTCGAACGGGTGACCGCGGTCGCGCGGGGCGTCCTGGACGGCACGGTCCGCGGACCGCAGCCGACCCTCGAGCCGGGGCACCTGCCGGCGCCACGCGGCGGCCATCCGACCATCGAGCCCGGCGAGAGCGGCGTCGGCCGGACGTCGTCGACCGATCCCGGCCACAGCTGATCGCCGCCTGATGCGGGTCGCCTTCGCCGCGGACCATGCCGGTGCCGCGCTCAAGGACGAGATGCGCCGGCGGCTCGACGCCGCCGGGCTCGGCCACGAGACGATCGACCTCGGCGGCGACGGCTCGGACCCGCTCGACGACTACCCGGACTTCGCCGCCCGCCTGGGCTACGCGGTCCGCGACGGGAACGCGGACCGGGGCGTCCTGATCTGCGGCTCCGGCGTCGGGGCGAGCGTCGCGGCGAACAAGATCCGCGGCGTCCGGACCGCCGTCTGCCATGACACGTACTCGGCCCATCAGGGCGTCGAGCACGACGACATGAACGTCATCACCCTCGGGTCCCGGGTCCTCGGCCCGGAGCCGGCGTGGGAATGCATCGTCGCCTTCCTCGGGGCGACGTTCAGCGGCGAGCCGCGCCACGTGCGCCGCCTCAACAAGGTTCTCGCAATCGAGGCCGAGGGATAGCCGAGCCGCTCTGGGCCGCCTCCGCGTCCGACCTCGCGCGGCGCATCCGGGCTCGCGAGGTCTCATCCGTCGAGGCCGTGGATTCCTGCCTGGCGCGGATCGCCGAGGTCAATCCTCGTCTCAACGCCGTCATCGCCCTTGCGGAGGACGCGCGCGAGCAGGCCCGTGCCTCGTTCGTTCGCCTGGCCCGCGGCGAGATCGACGGGCCTCTCCACGGCATCCCGTTCACGCTCAAGGACTCGCTCGACACGGCGGGGCTTGTCACGACCGCCGGCACGGTCGGTTGGAGGAACCGCGTCCCCGATCGGGACGCAACCGTCGTCGCGCGGCTGCGGGCGGCCGGCGGGATCCTCCTCGGCAAGACGAACACGCCCGAGTTCACCTGGTCGAACGAGACCGACAACGACGTCTACGGCCGGACGTCGAACCCGTACGACCTGGCGCGCACGCCTGGCGGCAGCTCGGGTGGCGCGGCCGCGATCGTCGCCGCGGGTGGCGCGCCGTTCGACATCGGAAGCGACACGGGTGACAGCATCCGCCAGCCATCCCACGTTTGCGGCGTCGCCGGCGTCAAGCCGACGCAGGGCCGCGTGCCGCGGACCGGCCATTGGCCGGGCTTCGCCGGGATCGTCGCGTCGCTCCAGCAGCTCGGGCCGATCGCCCGCCGCGTGGACGACCTGGCGCTGGTCCTCCCGGTCATCGCCGGGCCGGACGGGATCGACCCGCATGTCGCGCCGGTCCCGCTCGGGGACCCGGACGAGGTCGACGTCGGGTCGCTCCGTGTGATCGCGTTCACGGACAACGGTGTCCACACGCCGACCCCCGAGACCATCGCCGCTGTCGAGGCCGCCGTGGCCGCGGTCGCGGCGACCGGGGCGACAATCTCGTGGGATGTACCACCGGACATCGCCGAGGCCGCGGACACCTGGGATCGCCTGATCCGGGCCGACGGTCACGCCTGGCTGCGGCGCCTGATCACCGCCGCGGGAACCCCGGGCGTCGGCACCTACGAGACGCGGGAATGGATCGACCTCGACGAGGGCCCTCTGGGCGGCGACGAGCTGACCGCCCTCGTCGAGCACGCCGATCGCGTCCGCTCGCGGATGCTCGCCTGGTTCGACGCCGACGTGATCGTGTGCCCGGCGAT
>DATBPR010000340.1:0-3979 GCA_036561285.1 Candidatus Limnocylindrales bacterium
CGAGGATCGCCAGGTTGCCGTCGGTCGTCGCGACGCCGGCCCGGTCGCCGACCTGCTCCCGCACGTCACGGCTCTCCGTGTATCGCGACCGCGCCGTCGCGTAGTCGCCCTGGAGCTGGGCGATCACGCCGGCCAGGTGGAGCATGTCCCCGACGCCGCCGTCGGCTCGCAGCTCCCGGAAGGCGTCGAGCGCGGCGTCCAGGCGGGAAGTCGCCTCCTCGAACCGGCTCTGGCGCTTCGCCGTCTCGGCCAGGGACGCGTCGGCCCAGGCCACCTGGAGCCGGTCCCCGAGTCCCGCTGCGATCTCGCGCGACTCGCCCGCGACGGCCTCGGCCCGGCCCAGCGCGCCGACCACCTGGAGGACCTTCGCCAGCTTCAGCTGGGCCTCGACGCACTCGGCGTCCTGGAGGAGCGGGACGAGCCGCTCGAGGTACTCGATCGCCGACGCGTTCGCGTAGGCGGTCCGCGCCGCATCGGCCGCCCGGCCCAGGTACAGCCGCTTGCGGGTCTCGTCGTCGCTCAGCCAGAAGTGGTGGGCGAGGAGGTCGAGTCGCCGGTCGACGCCGTCCGGGTCCGATTGCTCGATCCAGCCCCCGATCCGGCCGTGCAGCCGCGCCCGCAGCCCGAACGGCAGGCTCTCGTAGGCCACCTCCTGGGTGGCGACGTGCTTGAAGAGATAGGCGTGCTCGAGGTCGCGGTCGAGGCTGATCAGGTCCACCGCCCGCAGCTCGCCGAGCTGATCCAGCACGTCGTCCAGCGACCCGAGCTCCGGGTAGGCGCCGGGCAGGATCGGCGCCTCGAACACCCGGCCGACGACGCTGGCGACCTTGAGCGTCCGGCGCGGGCCGTCGTTCATCGAGTCGATCCGCGAGAGGACGAGGCTGTGGAGGCTGTCCGGCAGCTCGAGCTTCCGGAGGGCCTCCGCGTCGGTCGGGTCGACGCCGTGGGCGACGATCCAGCTCAAGAGCTCCTCGATGTAGAACGGGTTGCCGTCCGACCGGTCGAGCAGGAGCCGGGTGAACGCCTCGGGGATCACGTCCGTCGCGGACCCCGGCGCCACCTGCTCCAGCTTCAGCCGGATCAGGCCGATCGCGTCGTCGCCGCGCAGCTGGTCCAGGACGACCTCGCTGAAGTCCGGAATCGTCGTGACGCCGAGCTCGCCGCCCGGCTCCGTCGACGGCCGATAGGCGAGGACGACCAGCACGGGCAGGTCCGCCATGGCCCGGCCGATGACCTCGAGGAGGTCCCGCGACAACGGGTCGATCCAGTGGCAGTCCTCGAGCACGAGGATCACCGGCTCCTCGCGCGAGCGCGCCCCGACGGCGATCGCCAGCAGGTCCTCGAGCGATGCCTTCCGGGTCTTGGCGTCCATCGTCGCCGTCAGCGCGGTGTCCGGGATGTCCACCCCGACGACGGACGAGAGCAGAGGCGCCCGCTCGGCGAGGTCCGGCCCGATCGCCGCGAGGGTCGAGCGGATCCGGTCCGCCTGAGCGGCATCCGGGTCGCTGTCCTCGAGCCCGAAGAGCCGCCGCCAGATCTCGCGCCAGACGAAGTACCTGGTGTTCGTGCCGAACGACTGGCACTCGCCGAATGCGACGAAGAGCCCGCGCCGGCGGGCGATCCGGACGAACTCCGCGATCAGCCGCGACTTGCCCATCCCCGCGTCCGCCGAGATCCCGACGATCCGTCCGTCGCCGGCGATCGTCAGCGCGAGGGCCTCGTCGAGGCGGGTGAGCTCGTCGCGACGTCCGACGAGGTCGAGCTGGTAGCGGGTCTTCCGGCGCGACGCCCGCTCGAGCGAGCCGGTCAGCGCGGACGCATGGATCGTGGCCGACTTGCCCTTGACCGTGAGCTCCGGAAGCTCCTCCCAGATGAAGGCGTCGCCTGCGTCCCGGCGAACCTCCTCTTCGACGTAGATCGAGCCGACCGGCGCCTTCGACATCAGCCGCGCGGCGAGGTTCACCGCGTCGCCGAGGCAGACGAAGGTCCGCCGCATCCGATGGCCGTATGTGCCGCTCCGGAGCCGGCCGTGGGCCAGGCCGACCTGGATGTCGCGGGCGTCGGTGGACCGGTCCAGATCGCGCAGCTCGAGCGCCGCCGAGGCGGCCCGGGCGGCGTCGTCCTCGTGGGCGACCGGCGAGCCGAACACGCCGTAGAGGTAGGCGCCCTTGTCGCCGAGCGTCAGCTGGAGGACGTTCCCGCCGTAGCCGGCCATGATCGCCTGGGCCCGTCGCACGAACGCGTCCAGCTTCTCGATCGCGTCGGGGTCGTCGTCGTAGTCGATCCCGCCGAAGCGCAGGAAGACGGGGTAGGCCGGGCGGAGCTCGGCGAGGAGCTCGCCGCGGGCTGCCCGCAACCGCTCGTAGACGTCGGGCAGGATCCAGGGCGTCACGAGGGCCTCGTCGAGCGATGGCGGCTCCTCGACCTCGATCGTCGGGACGTCGATCGCCAGCCGCTCCACGACCGCGAAGGCGCGCTCGCCGGCCGCGTCCGTGCGACGCTCGCCGATCACGACCCGCTCGCCGAGCGACGCGATGGCGGTCTGGTCGAGGACGACCTCGCCCTTGCCGGCGTGGTGCTCGGCCTCGGCGAGATCATCGATGAGGGCGCCCGCGAGGACGTCGATCAGCTGGATCTGCGGGTCGCCGACGACGAACCGCCGGGCCTTCCCGACGGCGACCGCGACCTTCAGGGCGAGCTGGACCTCGGTGCCCGCCGGGGTCACGATCCGGCCGACCCTGGCCATGGCCTCCTGCATCGCGAGCCCGGCCGCCGTCGCCCGGGACCCGTCGTCGCCATCGAGCCAGCACGTGATGGCGTCGCCCGAGAAGTAGATGACGTCGCCGCCGCGCCGGTCGAGCTCCTCGATGACCGCGTGGAAGACCCGGCCGAGGTTGGCGGTCAGCTCCTCCGCGCCGTGCTCGGATCCGAGCTCGTTGGCGAGGGCCTCGGTCAGCGGCGTGAAGCCGGAGATGTCGGCGAAGAGCGCCCCGCCCTCGACCCGGTCCGGCATCTCGTGATGGGTCGCCAGCGCGCGGCGCCGGTCGCGCGCGATGTACGCCTCGGGCTCGTCGCGTGCGAGCTCGAGGGCCGGCTCGACCGTCGACGTCATCGGCCCACCATGGTTCTCATTGTGAACCCTGCCGATCGGCGCTCGGCCCCGACCGTACACTCGCCGCCGTGACCGGCCGCGTGTTCCGTCGCTCGCTCGATCCGGACCTGCCCGTCGCGGTCGAGGCGCACGGCTCCACGATCCGCGACGCCTCCGGCCGCGAGTACCTGGACGCGGCCGGCGGCGCGATCGTCGTCAACGTGGGTCACGGGCGGGCGTCGATCGCCCGGGTCCTCGGGGAGCAGCTCGGGCGTCTCGCGTACGCCCACGGCTCAACCTTCACCACCGAGCCGCTCGAGGCCTACGCCGCCGGGATCGGGCCGCGGCTGCCGGTCCGCGACCCGGCGATCTACCCGGTGAGCGGCGGCTCCGAGGCGATCGAGACGGCGCTGAAGATGGCCCGGGCGTGGCACCTCGCCCGGGGCGAGGCCGACCGGACGGTCGTGATCGCCCGCTGGAGCAGCTACCACGGCAACACGCTCGGCGCGCTGGATCTGTCCGGACGTGCCCCGCTCCGACGTCCGTACGAGCCGTGGCTCGGGCGGTTCCGGCACGTCTCCGCGCCCTATCCGTACCGGGCCGGCGAGGAGGCCGCGCACGCGCTTGCCTCCGGCGCCGATCTGGCGGCTGAGCTGGAGCAGGCGATCGAGGCGGAGGGCCCGGGGACCGTCGCGGCGTTCGTCGCCGAGCCGATCGTCGGCGCGACGCTCGCGGCCGCGGTCCCGCCGGACGACTACTGGCCCCGGATCGCCGATGTCTGCCGCCGCCACGGCGTGCTGCTCATCGCCGACGAGGTGATGACGGGCTTCGGGCGGACGGGGACGTGGTTCGGCCTCGATCACTGGGGCGTGACCGCCGACATCCTCG
>DATBPR010000341.1:0-4526 GCA_036561285.1 Candidatus Limnocylindrales bacterium
TCTCCATGTTCCGCCGGACGAGGTCGGCGACGTCGAAGGAAACGGGGGTCGGCACGCGCACAGTCTGGAGCGTGCGGGGGTGGCGCGTGGGGCAGGCACGGGCGGGCGGGGCCGGGTCGTCCGGCCGGGCCGTCGCCGCTAGACTCGACGGGTCGGACCGTTCGTCCGAGGGAGAGGAGGGTTCCCCGTGTCGATCGACGAGTCATCCAGCTCCGACGCCCCGCCGCCCGAGGGAGGCGATGCGGGCGGCGAGCCGCCACCGCCGGCCGTCCCGCCGCCGGTGGCGCAGCCGGGAGCGTCGGCCGCCCCGACGCCCGTGACCCCGCCGCCCGTCGAGCCGCCCGCGGCACCGCCCCCACCTCCCGGCGCGTACGCGCGCCCGGCCGACGAGCCGCCGCCGGCCGGTCCGGATCAGCCGATCCAGCTGACGGTCCCGCGCGACCCGGGCCAGAGCCGGCTGTGGGGAATCCCGTTCCTCGGGATCTGGGTCCGGGCACTGTTCCTGGTCCCGGTCGCGATCGAGCTCTTCTTCCTGTTCCTTGCCGCCTGGATCCTGGTCCTCGTGTCGTGGATCCCCGTCCTCGTCCAGGGCCGCCAGGCGCCGTTCATCACCCAGATCGTGGGTGGGACGCTGCGACTCTGGGCCCGGACCTCGCTGTACGCGACCCTCGCGACAGGCAGCTATCCGTGGTTCGGGATCGGCAACGACCATCCGATCACGATCAGCTTCGACGAGTACGAGCCGCAGAACCGCCTCTGGGGCATCCCCATCCTCGGGATCACCGCGAGGGTCATCCTCCTGATCCCGCACTTCTTCGTGCTCTGGGTGCTCGGGGTCATCGCCGGGTTCCTGGTGTTCGTCAGCTGGATCCCGGTGCTGATCAGCGGCCGTCAGGCCGATCCGATCGTCGACTACCTTGCGGGCGTCTCCCGCTGGAGCGTGCGGGTCGGCGCCTACGCGATGCTGCTGACCGGCACGTACCCGCCGTTCCGCCTGTCCAACTGATCGCGTCGGCAGTGCGCGGCGGCGACGGACGCGGCGGCAACTGACGGCGGCGAGCGAGCGTCAGGCGCTCGCGCCACGGCGGCGGTTCGCGGCACGACGTTGACGTCGGCGATCTCGAGCGGGGCCAGCGTCCCGAGCCCCTCCGCCACGACGATCGCGTCGTCACCCGGCATCGCTGCACGATCGCCCGTCATCCTGCCACACGGCCGCCGGCATCCGTGAGCCGCGGTCGCTCACTCGTCGGTCGTCGTCTCGAGCAGGTCGACGTCTGGCAGCTCGTCGATCGTCCGGAGGAGCTCGTCGGCGCGGCCGCCCGGCGGCAGGCGGATGGCGAGGTCGACCTCGTACCGGCCCTTGTCCAGCCGCTCGCTGCTGATCCCGTGGAGGGGGATGCCGCGATCCGCCAGCATCCGCGAGATCTCGCCGATCGCGCCGAGACGGGTGACCTCGAGCCGGGCGTGGACGACGTGCTCGCGACGGCGGATGAACCGCCGGACCATGAGCGGCAGAGGCCCGAGCGCGAAGACGACGATCGCGGTCGCGACAATCGCGAGGATCCACTGGCCGGTCCCCGCGGCCATCCCGACGGCGGCGGTCACCCACAGGCTCGCGGCCGTGGTCAGTCCCCGGACGGACGTTCCGTACTTGATGATCGCCCCTGCCCCGAGGAAGCCGATCCCGGTCACGATCTGGGCGGCGACACGGGACGGGTCGACCGAGCCCTGCGCGGCCTTGTCACCGAGGTCCACGAAGCCGTAGATCGAGAGGGCGGTGAACGCGGCCGAGCCGACGGACACCAGGAGATGGGTCCGCGTGCCCGCCGGATGGTCGTGCATCTCGCGCTCGACCCCGATCGCGGCGCCGAGCACGGCGGCGAGCAGGAGACGGACGGCGAGCGTCACCTGGAGGGCGACGTCGATGGCTGGCATGGGGCGGACCTTCCGGCTCGGGCGGAGACCCGGTCAGTCTAGGGGTCGGGCGGCGCGGCTCGGGCGGTCGCTCGCGCGTCCGACGTCGTCAGTGGCCGTGGCCCTCGCCGTGATCGTGGTCGTGCAGCGGCTCCGGCACGCTGACGTCCGCGACCTGGGCGTCGAGCGCCCGGACGAGGTCGGCCGGGGCCAGGTGGAGGTTGACCCCGAACCCGCCGCCGCCGATGGCCACGACCGGCTCGTCGACGATCGTCGAATCGGCGATCACCGGCCACGGCCGGGTCGAGCCGAACGGCGTGATCGTGTAGCGCTCGTAGCCGGTCACCGCCCGGGCCTCGTCGGCGTCCGGAAGGCTCATCCGGCGGACCTCGAGCAGCGCGCGGAGCTTGGGCCAGTCGAACCGGCGGCCGGCCGGCACGAGGACGAAGAGGTAGTCGTCGTCGCCCCGGCGCACGACGATCGTCCGGAGGAGCTGGCGGGTCTCGATGCCCTGGAACGCCGCGGACTCCTCCGCCGACGAGGCTCGCTCAGTGCGGACGACGCGATGCGGGACGCCGGCGGCCACGACGGCCTCGATCGCCGGGGTGGTCGCGTCGGTCGCCGCGGCGGGCGGGGCGGGCTCGTCCATCGCGCGATGGTAGGCGAGGCTCGACGGCATCGTCCTGTGCCGCCCGTGCGAAGGGAGCATCCTCCTGTCGGCGTGAACTCCATCGAAACGCTCGTTGCGAAGGCGGCGGCAGCCGGCTGATGGCGGCAGACCTGAAGCTCGTCCTGATCGGAGCCGGCTGGATCGGCTCGTACCATCTCGCCGCACTCGGGCGGCTCGGGCGGACCCGTCTCGTCGGTGTCGCCAGCGCTCGCCTCGAACGCGCCGAGGAGGTCGCCTTCCCGCACGGCGCCGTCGCCTCGGCGGAGCCGGAGCGGCTCCTCGACGAGCTGCGCCCCGACGTCGTCTGGCTGTGCGTCCCGCCGGGAGCCGCGCCACCGCTCGCGGAGTCGCTCGTCCGGCGCGGGATCCCGTTCCTCGCCGAGAAGCCGCTGGCGGCGACCGACGCCGCGGCGCCGCGCCGCGTGGCGGCGCTCATCGCCGAGCAGCGGCTGGTCGTCGCCGTCGGGTACCACCTCCGCGGCCTGGAGGCGCTGCCGGAGCTGCGGGAACGGCTTGCCGAGCGGCCGGCCCAGACCGTCGCGGGTCGCTGGCTGGGCTCGACGCCCGCACCGGCGTGGTGGCGCCGGGTCGACCGGGGCGGCGGGCAGGTCGTGGAGCAGGCGACCCACCTGTACGACCTCGGCCGCCTTCTCGTCGGCGAGGCCACGGTCGTCGGAGCGGTGTCCGTTCGTGACGACCCGCCGGTCCCGGCGGACGCCGACGTCGCCGACGCCACCGCCGCGGTCCTTCGCTACCAGACCGGGGCGGTCGGCACCTTCGTCAATAGCCGCCGCTCCGACGAGCCGAGCATCGGGCTGGAGCTCGTCGGCGACGGGCTCCGGGCGGTCGTCGGCAAGGCTGGCGATGAGCCCGGCGACTGGGCGATCACGATCGCCGACGGGCGATCGACCCGGACGCTGATGGCCGGCCGCGACCCGTACGAAGTCCAGGCCGAGCGGTTCCTTGACGCGGTCGACGCCGGCGATCCGGGGGCCGTCCTGTCCAGCTACGCGGACGCGGCCCGGACCGACGAGCTGACCCGTGCCGTGGTCGCGGCCACGGGCGAGCCCGGCTGAGGGCCGGGGCCGCATCGACCCGGGGTCCCGCGATCAGGGGTTGGGTGCGAACCGAAGCGAATCGAGGATCGCCTGGAGGGCCGGCTGGTCCGCCGCATGACGGGTCGGGTTCGCGGCGACCCCCTGCGAATCCTCGAAGGGGGGACTCCTGCGGAAAATCCGTCGTCCGGATGATCAGGAGCCGGCCGGCGATCTCGAGGATGCGGAACTGGGCGGGACGGAGCGTCGGCTGGGCGGCGATCGGATAGCCCTCGACGGCGATGCCGGACGCCGCCTCCCACACTTCTGCCGTCGGACACGAGATGACGGTCCTTGACGAGGTGACCTCGACGAGAAGGCCGTTGTATCCGCCGATCGTGATCGGCCGCGGCGTGCTGACCTGGAACCCGGGCCACTGCTGCATCGCCTGGACGACCTCCGCGGCCGTGTCGACCGCGGGGTGGCCGACCGGCGGCTCCACGAAGCCGGCGGCTGGATCACAGGGATCGGCGCGGACCCGCCCGAACGACGAGAACAGAATCCCCCAGCCGGAGCCATTGGGAGCATTGGACCCGCTGTCGACAAGGACACCGGCGGTCCCAGACCCCAGATCCCATTCGAACCAGCCACGAGGGACGTCGATCGCGGCCGCCACGGTCGCGACGTCCGGGTCGAGCCGGTAGGTCCCCGGTGCCGTGCAATTGAAGCCGGCTCGGACGATGACGCACGGTCCGACCGGCGCGCCCCTGAGGTACGTGGCGGTGCTCGGGAAGCTCGGGATGGCGGGGGTCGTCGAAGGCGCCTGGGTCGCCGCGACGCCGTGATCCCGGTTGGCCGCGACCAGGACGGTCCCCATCGCGATCACGAAGACGAGGCCGGCCGTCGCG
>DATBPR010000342.1:0-1633 GCA_036561285.1 Candidatus Limnocylindrales bacterium
CGGACCGCACCATCCCCGTGATCCCGCGGACCCTGCACCGCCCGGAAGGAGCCTCATGTCCCGATTCCGCGAGCTACTCGCTCCGAAGACGACCGTTCACGCCCATTGCGACCTGCCCTGCGGGGTGTATGACCCCGAGCAGGCCCGGATCGAGGCCGAGTCCTGCTACCGGATCATCGAGAAGATGGGCGCCAACAGCGATCCCACCTTCACGACGCGCGCGATCGCGATCAAGGAGGAGCGGGCCGACCTGACCAAGCACCACCTCGACGTGCTCTGGCACGACTACTTCAAGCCGGAGCACCTCGAAAAGGTTCCAAACCTGCACGAGCTGTTCTGGAACGCGAACAAGCAGGTCAGCAAGGTCAAGGCGTCGACCGACATCGCCGACGCGAAGAAGCTCCTCGACATGATCGACGAGATCGACGCCGCCTGGAAGGCGACCGGCGGCGAGGAGAAGACCCGGGTTGCCGGCCGGCCCAGCTGACCTCGACCCGAACCAGGAGCCCCGCCAGTCGGCGGGGCTCCGTCGCGTCCGCGGCGCCGGGCGGGCGCTGCCGATCCGCGAGCGGATCCGCGGTCCGTGGCGGGTCGCCGTCAGCGAGCGGTCGATGGAGCCGGGGATCCTGCCGGGCGACTGGCTCCTCGTCGACCCGACCGTCGAGCGCTGGCCGCGCCGCGGCTCGATCGTCGTGTTCCGCGAGCCCGACGGCGATCTGCTGGCGATCAAGCGAGTGGCCGCCCGCCCCGGCGACCGGGTCCGGCTCGACTCGGGCTTTCTCGTCCTCGGCGACGACGAGGCCTGGCTCCTCTCGGACGCCCCGGCCGCGGAGCTCCTCGAGCAGGGCGGCGGCGCACCCGTCGACTCGCGACGGTACGGACCCGTGACCATCGACTGCCTCGTCGGTCGAGCCTGGTTCCGATATGGTCCCGTCGGTCGGGTGGGACGACTGACCGGGCGATCGACGTCCGGCGGCCGCCCGTCTCCCTGAGGTCGCCCATGCCTCGCGCTCATCCGTTCGGCCGCTCAGGCGGCCGGATCCTCGCGCCCGCGCTGCTCGCGATGGTCCTCGTCGCCGGCTGCGGATCGGCCGCCCCGGCCACCACGCCGTCCCCGACGCTCGCCGCCACGCCGCGGCCGACACCGGTCCCGACCCGGCGGCCGTCGATCGCGCCGAGCGTCGTGCCCTCGGCGGCCGCGGCCCTCCCGCGGACCGGCCGGATCGACGTCGCGAGCGCCGGCTACGGCCTGACCCTGCCCGAGAACTGGTTCCGGGTCGACCTGACCAGGGAAGACCTCCAGGCGTTCGCCAAGGCCGGCAGCCAGAGCCTCGGCACCGACGCCACCGCGCAGCTCTCCGACCAGGTGGCGTCGCTGGTCGCGTCCGGGATCTCGCTGTTCGCCTACCGGTTCGCCGATGCCGACGCCGGCCTCGGGACGAACCTGAACGTGATCGTCCTGCCGGGCCTTGGGCTCGACCTCGACACGCTCGAGCGGCTGAACCTCGGCCAGCTTCAGGGGATCGTCGGCCCGGACGTGACGATCGACCACGCCCGCGAGACGCTGCCGGCGGGTGAGGCGGTCCGCCTGGCCTACATCGTGCCAGGCTCCGCGCGGACGAACGGGAAGGCG
>DATBPR010000343.1:0-4219 GCA_036561285.1 Candidatus Limnocylindrales bacterium
ATGTTCGCCACGTCCACGAAGACGGCGACGTTCTTGCCCACCTTGACTCCTTGACTGGTCGGGCCGCGTCGGCGCGAAGTGCTGCCAGACGCTGCGGGATCAGGTACCTGTGATCAGTTGATTAGCGCGCCCTGGCCGCTCCGACGGCGGCAACCCGGCACTCTGCGCGCGGACCGGCTTCGACGAACCCATGACGCTCCAGGCGGGTCCGCTCCGCCGGATCCTCGGGAAGAGCCGCCTCGACGATGCTGCAGCCCTTGTTCCGCGCCGACCTGAGGATCTCCTCCAGCAGCGCGTCGGTCACCCGGTCCGCGTCATGGTCGGGATCGACCACGACGAAGTCGACGGCGCCGACGAAGCCACCGGCGGTGACGGACGGGCGAAGGGCGAGCACCGCGCCTCCGACGACCTCACGCCGGGCTTCGGCGATGAAGATGCTCGCCTGCGGGAGGTAGACCAGCTGTCGGAGCAGGTCTCCCGAGTCCATCGTGCCACCCGCCGCGGACGATCGGACGGGGCCGCCCGCGAGGGCGACGAGCCGTTCGATATCCGTGATGCGTGCTGGACGGATCAGGTATTCCACGCGGGCGGAGACACCTCGTGCGAGGCGGCGAGACGTCCTGGTGCGCGTCCGTCGCCGATCGGGAGCCGACCGTCGACAGCTCGGTCGGTGGCACCTCGCGGGGTGGCGAGCCAACAGGCTCGACAGCCACGCCCGGGTCGCGCCGACCGGTGTTGCATTCGGTCCGCCGATGTCTATGATACGGCATCGCTTCGGCGGCAACCTGCGCGCCGTCCGAACCAGCGCTCCATCCCGTCATCCGTCACGCACCGCGCTTCGCCGACCCCGTCCCTCCTGCCGAGCGCGGAGGGGCCCCGGGAGGCGACGCATCGGGCAGCGGTCGGCGGCTGGGGCAGCCTGGTCGGGCCGGAGCTGGAGGGAGCGCCGACCGACGTCGCCCGGGGCCACCCGGTCGATGAGCGTTCGAGGAGGAGAGTGCATGAAATACGGCAAGGTCGGCGCGTTCGCCGCCGTCGGCGTGCTCGTGCTCGCCGGTTGCAACCAGGGTGGGAGCTCCAGCGGCAAGGGCACGATCAATATCGGCATCGAGCTTCCCCAGCAGGGCAGTGAGCTCGCAGCCTCCCAGCCGATCATCAACGGCATCAAGCTCGCGGTGAAGGACGCCGGCGGATCGGCCGGCGGCTGGACCATCGACATTCCGAACTCGGTCGTCCTCGACGACGCGAAGGACGGCGTCCACGATCCGCAGACCGGCGCGCAGAACATGACCGCGCTCGTGTCGAATCCGAACGTCGTGGCCGTCATCGGCCCGCTCAACTCGAGCGTCGCCAAGGTCCAGATCCCGATCTCGAACGCGGCCGGCCTGACCCAGTGCTCGCCGGCGAACACGAACGAGGGCCTCACGAAGCCGGAGTTCGGCGCGCTCGACATCCGCAAGACGAACCCGACGAAGATCAACTACGTCCGGGTCGTCACGACGGACGACAACCAGGGTCCGGCGGCTGCCCGCTACATCCTGCAGAACCTCAACATCAAGACCGTCTACATCGTCGACTCGACGGACACCTTCGGGAAGGGCATTGCCGACAACTTCCAGAAGTACTTCGAGGCGAACGGTGGGACCGTCGTGGCGCGTGACGGCGCCCCGAAGGGCACGACCGACTACACGGCGCTGCTGACGGCTGCCAAGGCCAAGAACCCGGGCGCGATGTACTTCGGCGGCGTCACCGCCGACGGCGGTGCCCGGCTCCTCAAGCAGGCCGTCCAGGTCGGCCTCGTCGTCCCGTTCGTCGGCCCCGACGGCATCTATGACGGCTCGGCCGCGACGAAGGACTCCTTCCTCAACCTGGCCGGCGACGACGCCAAGATGGCCTACGCCACGGCGGCGGCGGTCGGCGACTTCCCGGGCCGGGCCGAGTTCGCGGCCAAGTTCAAGGCGGCGTACGGCACGGATCCGACCGGCTACTCCGCCACCGGCTACGCCTGCGCGCAGGTCATCCTCGATGCCCTGAAGCGGGCCGGCCCCACGGCGACCAGCGTTGCGGACCTTCGCGAGAAGCTCCGTGCCGCGACCGTCGACACCTCGGTCACGTACACGTCGGTGATCGGACAGTTCAAGTTCGACGCCAACGGCGACACGAGCCAGAAGGTCATCAGCTTCTACGCCTACGATCCAACCGCCAAGGATTGGACGTTCAAGGAGCAGCTCGACTTCGCCAAGTAGGACCGGCAATCAGGGAGGCCGGGGATCCACGATCCCCGGCCTCTCCGTCTTCATGCGACTCATGACGCCCGTCGTCCGTCACGCTGATCGGAGAGGTCCATCGTGACCGCAGTTGCGTCCTCCCCAGTCTCGCAACGCCGGCTCCCGTTCGGGGCCAGGCTGCTCATCGGCAGCATCGTCGGGATCGTCGTCTACTTCGGGATCCTGCTGTTCTTCCAGTACATTTCGAACCTGGGCTCGCCCGACCCGGTCGCCGTCCAGAACGCATTTCCGCAAGCCGTCGCGACCAGCGCCCAGCAGGTCGGCAACGCGCTCGTGCTCGGCGCGATCTATGCCCTCGTCGCCCTCGGCTATACGATGGTCTACGGGATCATCGAGCTGATCAACTTCGCCCACGGCGACGTGTTCATGGTCGGAACGTTCATCGGCCTGTTCTTCCTGACGAGCTTCCCGGCCCCGCTCGACTTCCTCGGGCTGCACCTGCCCGACAGCCCGATCACGGAGCCGCTCGTCCTTGGCGCGGTCCTCGTCGCGACGCTGGCCGTCTGCATGACCGTGATGGGCGCGATCAACGTGACCATCGAGCGGCTCGCCTACCGGCCCCTCCGCCGCGCCCCGCGTGTGGCCCCGCTGATCACCGCGATCGGCGTCTCGCTGATCCTCCAGAACCTGATGCAGATCATCGTCGGGACCGGTGACCGGAAAGTCCCCCAGGTCGTCCCGAACGAGCACGTCATGATCCTCGGCGCCAGCATCCGGGTCATCAGCCTGATCATCTTCGTCGTCGCGGTCGTCCTGATGATCGGGCTCCAGCTGTTCGTCAGCCGGACCCGCCTCGGCCGGGCGATGCGGGCCACCGCCCAGGACCAGCAGGCCGCCCAGCTGATGGGCGTCGATCTGAACCAGACGATCGCGATGACGTTCCTGATCGGCGGCGCCCTGGCCGGAGCAGCGGGCGTGTTCCAGGGCCAGTACTTCGGCTTCGTCCGGTTCGACCTCGGCTTCAGCTCCGGCCTGAAGGCCTTTACCGCCGCAGTCCTCGGTGGCATCGGCAACCTGACCGGCGCGGCCGTCGGCGGCTTCCTGATCGCCTTCATCGAGGTCTTCGCCCAGGCCGTCGGGCAGGCGCGCTGGTCGCAGGCGATCGTGTTCGTCGTCCTGATCGTCGTGCTCGTGTTCCGGCCGGCCGGGATCTTCGGCCAGCAGATCGGAGAGCGGGCGTGACCGGGCGGGTGGCGGGCGTGAACCGGATCCGCAACGGTCCGACGATGGAGCGCATCCGGGCGTACGCCCGAGTCCATCGGTCGACGACGGTCATCGCCGCGATGGCGATCGTGGCGGTCCTGCTGCCGGTGCTCGCCCTGATCCCGCCGTTCAGCGTCTTCCAGCCGCAGCTGGTCTGGGTGAACGGCTTCTCGAATGCCGGTGTGTTCGTCCTGCTGGCCCTCGGCCTGAACATCGTCGTCGGGATGGCCGGCCTGCTCGACCTCGGCTACGCCGCGTTCTTTGCGATCGGGGCGTACACGTACGCCTACGGGGCGTCGCCCTTCTCCGGTGTCCACGCCCCGTTCCTGGCCATGCTGGTGCTCGGGGCGCTCACCGCGGCGACGTTCGGCGTCCTGCTCGGCGCTCCGACCCTCCGCCTCCGCGGCGACTACCTCGCGATCGTGACGCTCGGCTTCGGCGAGATCGTCCCGATCGTCTTCCTGAACTCCGACAAGTTCACAGAGGGCACGAACGGGATCGGCGGGCTCTATCCGCCGTCGCTCCCCGGCGTCGAGTTCGACCTGCTGAACCCGTGGCCGTTCTACCTCCTGATGATGGTGATCATCACGGTGGTCATGGTCCTGATCTACCGGCTCCAGGAGTCGCGGATCGGGCGGGCCTGGATGGCAATCCGGGAGGACGAGCTGGCGGCCGCGAGCAACGGCCTCAACACCGTCACGACCAAGCTCCTCGCCTTCGCCCTGGGC
>DATBPR010000344.1:0-3196 GCA_036561285.1 Candidatus Limnocylindrales bacterium
CCGCGTTGAGCGGCACGTCACCGAAGGTCGTGCCCTCCATCCGGATGTAGCACCACTTGCGGTCCTTGAGCCACGGCACGTGGTCCGAAGGGCCGACGTGGATGTCGTCCGAATCGAGCTCGTAATCGAGCATTGAGGTGACGGCGTTCGTCTTGCTGATCTTCTTGGACTCGAGGCGCTCACGCTCGAGCATGTTGAGGAAGTCGGTGTTGCCACCGAAGTTGAGCTGGTAGGTCCGGTCGAGGCGGACGCCGCGGTCCATGAACAGGCGGGTGAGGACGCGGTGCGTGATCGTCGCGCCGACCTGGCTCTTGATGTCGTCACCGATGACCGGGAGGCCGGCCTCGGCGAAGCGGCGCTGCCAGTACGGCTCGCGGCCGATGAACACCGGGATCGCGTTGATGAAGCCGACGCCGGCGCGGAGCGCCTGCTCGACGTACCACTTCGTCGCTTCCTCGGAGCCGACCGGGAGGTACGACACGACGAGGTCGACCTGGCGGTCCTTGAGGATCCCGACGACGTCGGCCGTCGGGCCGGGCGCCTTCTCGATGATCTGGCTGAGGTACTTGCCGAGGCCGTCGTGGGTCATGCCCCGCTCGACGGTCACGCCCAGCTTCGGGACCTGCTGGAAGACGAACGTGTTGTTCGGCTTCTGGTAGATCGCCTCGCCGAGGTCCTTGCCGACCTTGTTCTTGTCGATGTCGAAGGCGGCGACGAACTCGATGTCGCGGACGTGGTAGCCGCCCAGGTTGACGTGCATCAGCCCGGGGACGAACTCGTCGTCCTTGGCGTTCTCGTAGTAGTAGCGGCCCTGCACGAGGCTGCTCGCGCAGTTGCCGACGCCGACGATCGCGACCCGGATCTTCTTGCCGGGCTTGCGGCCGTTCGAGGCGACCGGGTCCGCGTTCTTGCCGTTGCCGGCCGTTCCGTTGCTGCTCACTGGTGCTGCTCCTCAGGGGGTGGTTGACGAACGACGTGGAGGATTCGCTGGATCACGGTGATGGTGGCGAGGACGCTGATCAGGCCGAGGCACAGGGCGAGGGCCGGGCGGCCCCCGAACCAGGTCTCGCCGGACGCGACGAGCAACGGGTCCGCGATGCTCGTGCCGCCCAGGATCCCGGCCAGGATGAGCCCGACGGTCAGGATCACGATCCGGACCTCGCGCGGGGCCAGTCCGACGCTCGCCATGCCGGTCCCGGGGGTGAAGCCGAGCCCCTCGGACTTCGCCCGGGCGTAACTGACCATGAAGGCCGCGACGACCGCGGTCGCCGTGAGGATGACGCCGGGATCGAAGCTGGCCTCGACGCACCCGACCGCGATGCCGACGTAGATGATTCCCTCGCCCCAGCGGTCGAAGACCGAGTCCATGAAGGCGCCGAGGCGGGACGCCTTGCCGGTGGCGCGGGCGAGGCCGCCGTCGAAGAGATCGAAGACCCCGCCGACCACGACGAGAATGCCGGCGAGGATCCAGCTCTGGCCCGCCGCGGCGATCGCGGCGAGGATCGCGATCCCGAAGCCGATCAGGGTCAGCGCGTTCGGCGTCAGGCCGAGCCGGCCGAAGAAGAGGGCGATCGGGACGGCGAGGCCGCGGACGCGGGCCCGTGTCTCGGGGCTGATCATCGAGCCGCTCACGAGGCCGCCCGCGCCGGTTCCACGGCCGCGACCGCGACCACGTCGTCGCCGGTGGTCTCGAAGTCGTTGATCCCGAGAACGGCCGCCTGGCGGCTCTCGAAGTCGACGAACGACTCCGGGCGCAGGCGACAAACGGTCTCGCGGCCGACGCGCCGCGTGCCGATGAGCCCGGCGGCGCGGAGCCGCCCGACATGCCACGAGACGAGCGGCTGCGACAGTCCGACCGTCGCCACGAGCTCGGCCACGGTCGCGTCGCCATGGGCGAGGACACGGACGATGCGGAGGCGGTTGACGTCCGCCAGGGCCTTGTGCACGACGCGCAGCTCGCGCAGCTCCTCCGGCTGGAGGACGGCGTTGGCGATCGTGCTGCGGACGCGGGCGCGGGTGGGGCTCAGGGCGGGAGGCTCCGTGGTGGTGAACCCCGTCGGATCAACGGGGGTTTATATCAACGGTGGTTGATCCTAGGCGCCCACGTTGCGGGATGTCAAGACGGGCGGCGGGCTTCGCGGGCGGCCGCGACAGCCCCGCCGTGTACCCTCGCGGGGTGAGCCGGTTCAACGCCTGGAGCCTCCTGGCCGTCTTCGGGATCGGGGTGTTCCTCGCCGGGCTCGAGCTGATGATCACAGCGACGGCCCTGCCGTCGATCCTCCAGGACCTGGCGGTCAGCGACCAGCTCGGCAAGCCGGCATTCTCCGAGCTTCGCCACGCGTCGTGGATCGTCAACGGCTACCTGCTCGCGTATGTCGTCGCGATGCCGCTCGCCGGACGCCTCGCCGATGTCTGGGGCGCGCGGCGGCTGTTCCTGTCCGCGCTGATCGTGTTCATCGTCGCCTCGCTCGCGGCCGGCCGCGCCCAGTCGATCGACGAGCTGATCGCCGGGCGGATCATCCAGGGGATCGGCGGCGGGATCCTCGTCCCGGTCGGGACCGCGGCCGCGTCCCATCTCTTCGAGGGCGACGACCGGCCGCGGGCGCTCGGCATCATCGGCGCGCTCACGTTCCTCGGGATGGCGGCCGGGCCGTTCCTCGGCGCGGCGATCCTCGGCGGCCTCGACGTCGCGAGCGGGATCGCCCGCGTCGGCATCGCATCCGGCTCGGACCTCGCGAACGCCCTGGCGCCGTCGTGGCGCTGGGTCTTCTACGTCAACGTCCCGATCGGGATCATCGCGCTGCTGATCGCCTGGGCGGCATCGAGCGGCTGGGAGACGCCGCGCCGCCAGGCCGGGATCGACATCGTCGGCGCCGTGATCTGGAGCGTCGCATTGGCGGCGGGCCTCGGCGCGGTGACGCTGATCGGCGTGTCGGACCTCGGCGGCCTGGACCCGGTCGTGGTCGGCCTCGTCCTCGCGGGGATCTGCGTCCTGGGCGTGCTCCTGACGATCGTCCGCGGCCTGCGCCGGCCCGACCCGTTCCTCGATCCGCGGCTGTTCCGGAGCCTCACCTTCAGCTCCGCCGCGCTCGTCTCGCTGCTCACCGGATTCGCGTTCGCGACGGCGATCATCGGCGGCGCGGTGTTCGTCGACCGCGTCCTCTACGGCGGCCCGGACGACCAGCGGCTGGCCCTC
>DATBPR010000345.1:0-6422 GCA_036561285.1 Candidatus Limnocylindrales bacterium
CGGGACCTCACGGTCGCCGAGCACATCGACCTTGCGGCGACCCTCCGGGACGGCTTCGACCGGGCGATGGCCACGCGCTACGTGGAGCGCCTCGCGATCCGGACGGGAGCGCGGGCCGCCGAGCTCTCTGGTGGCGAGGGAGCCCAGGTCGGGCTGGCGCTCGCCCTCGCCACCCGGGCGCCGATCCTCCTCCTGGACGAGCCACTGGCCTCGCTCGATCCCCTCGCCCGTCGCGAGTTCCTCCACCTGATGGTCGAGGCGGTCCGGGCGGCCGGCACGACGGCCTTGCTGTCGTCCCATCGTCATCGGGCACCTGGCTGCCGGACGGAGCCGGGCGGCGGCGGCCGCGAAGCCCGACGAGGGAGCCGCGGCATGACCTTCCGTGGGTCCCTGCTCTCGTTCCGCATCCAGCGGTTCGAGACGACGATCGTCGTGGGCGCCGCCATCCTGTCCGTGCTCGTCTCGGCGCTCGTGATCCTGGTCGTGAATACGCGCTATGCCGCGTGTCTGACGGACGCCGACCTGAACCAGACGGCCTTCTGCCAGACCGGGCTCTTCCCCTGGCTCGGGCGGATCGCGCGCCTGTCGGTCTCCATCGTGCCGGTCTTCCCGATCGTCGCCGGGTTGCTGGCCGGCGGGCCGATCGTGGCCCGCGAGCTTGAATCGGGAACCGCGCGCCTCGCCTGGTCACTTGGTCCGTCACGCCTGCGCTGGCTGGCCCAACGGGCGATCCCGATCTTCCTGATGGTCGCGGCGGCCGCGGTCGCGGTCGGGTTCACGGCCGAGGCCCTCGTGCACCTGCTCACGCCGTCCCTCGATCTCGACCGGTCCTTCGAGGGGTTCCGGAACCGGGGCCTGCTCGTGGGCGTGCAGGCGGTGCTCGTCGCCTCGATCGCCCTCGCCGTCGGCGCCCTCCTCGGGCGGTCGGTGCCGACCTTCGTGCTGACCCTCGTCCTCGTCGGCGGACTGGGCATCGCCGTCGACAAGGTCGAGCGATCGATCCTGACGAACGAGGCCGCGATTGCCGACGCCCAGACGTTCTCGTTCGACGCGAACCTCGTCCTCGAGGACCGCCTCCGGCTCCCGGACGGCAGCGTGCTGACGTGGGACGAGGCGATGGCGACCCACCCGGAGCTCCAGAACGGCTGGGACGAGTCCAGCGGGATCCACGACGTCGTGCTCTACATCCCGGGCGAGCGCTACCACGACGTCGAGCGGCGCGAGGCGCTGGCCCTGCTCGGGATCTCCCTCGCGTTCGTCGGGCTCGCGACGGTCGTCGTCCTGAGGCGCCGCCCGCGCTGATAATCGGGCCGTGACGAGCGCCCTCCTCGCCTTCGACGACGCCGGCAACCGCCTGTTCGCGGCCGCCCGGCGCTGGGGCCAGGCCAGCCTGCCGCCGCTCTCCCGCCTCGAAACCGCTCCGTGGCTCGGGATCGCCGTCGCCGTCGTCGGCTGGGCCCTGGTCGTCGTGTTCAGCGATCCGTGGGGGCGGCTCTGGGGAACCGGCCAGGACGCCCGCTGCTACTGGCAGGCGACCCTCGCGGACCCGTATCTCCACTCGGACTGGAACGACCCGATCGCCTATGTCTACTCGCCCGCCTTCCTCCAGCTGGTCTCGCCCCTCACCGCGCTGCCGTGGCAGGCGTTCGTCGCGGTCTGGACGGCGATCCTCCTCGCGGCGGTGCGGTTCCTGACCGGGCCGCGCCTCCTCGCCGCGGGCCTGCTCTTTCCGTTCACCGCGATGGAGGTCGCCGGCGGCAACGTCTCGCTCCTCCTGGCGGCCGCGATCGTGCTCGGGTTCCGCTGGCCGTGGACGTGGTCCCTGGTCCTGCTGACGAAGATCACCCCGGGTGTCGGGCTGCTCTGGTTTGTCGTCCGGCGGGAGTGGCGGTCGCTGGGGATCGCCCTCGGGGTGACGGCGGCGATCGTCGCCGTCTCCTTCGCGACGCTGCCCGACCAGTGGCGCGAATGGGTCGACGTCGTCCAGCGCAACGTCGCCGCGGGCAAGAGCGGGACCTGGGCGTCGCTGCCGGTACCGCTCCTCGTCCGCCTGCCGATCGCCGTCGTCCTCGTCGTCTGGGGCGCCCGGACGGACCGCGCCTGGACGGTGCCGGTCGCCTCGATGCTCGCGCTGCCGGCCGTCTGGTACGGCGGCCTGTCGATGCTGCTGGCCGTGATCCCGCTGACGCGCCACGAGCCGGCGGAGACACCGCGGGTCGCGGTTCCGGCCCGCGCGAGCTGAGCGTCAGGCCGGCGGCGAGTCCGCGACGGCGCCGGCCATCCGCGGTCGCAGCCGCAGCGCGACGACCACGGCGCCGACGAGGAACACCGCCGCGCCGGCGAGGAACGGCGCCGACGGCCCGAACCGGCCGGCCAGCGTTCCACCGATGATCGGGCCGATGATCCCGGCCGCGTAGAGCGGCAGGTAGACGAGGTTGAGCGTCTGCGACCGGCGCTCGATGGGCACCTCGGTCGCGAGCAGGCTGAAGACCATCGCGCCGACGAGGGCATTCGAGGCCGTGAAGACGAAGACCGACACGGCGAGCGGCGGCAGGGTCGGAACGAGCGGGATCGCGACGAGCGCGATGCCTCCCACGAGCAGGGCCGTGATCAGGACGGTCCGGAACCCGATCCGGTCGCTGACCCAGCCGCCGATCGGCGAGACGAGCGCTCCGCCAAGACTCGCCAGCCCGACGACCACGGCGATGGCCGCGGCCAGCCCCGGGCCGCTGCCGACGATCTCCTCGACGATCAACGGCTGGTACGGGCGGCACATCTGGTTGGCGAGGAACGCCACGCCATAGATCAGGAAGATCCGGCGCACCGCGCGATCCGTGAGGACGCCGCGAACGGCGCCGTAGGCGAGAGCCAGGATGCGGCCCGTCGGGACCACGGCCGGCCGGACCTCCTCGGCCCCGAACCAGACCAGCGCGGCCGTTCCGACCGACAGCAGGCCCGACAGCCAGAAGACCGACGACAGGCTCCAGCCCAGGCCGTCGATGAGGATCCCGCCGAGGAACGGGCCCAGCGCGAACCCGATCGGCCCGGCCACCCCGAACGCCGCGATCACCGTCCCGACCCGGCGGCCCGGGACGACGTCGCGGATCGCGCCCAGCATCACCCCGGTGTTCCCGAGCTGGAACCCGATCAGGAGCATGCTCACCGCCAGCTGCCATGGCTCGCGCGAGAGGGCCACGCAGGCGAAGACGACCGCCTCGACGAGGGCGCTCCGGGCGATGACCGCCTTCCGCGAGTAGCGGTCCGCCCAGACGCCCCAGAGCGGCACGAGCGGCATCCCGACGACGAAGATCAGCGCCGAGAACAGCCCGACGAACGCGGCCCGATCGTCCTCGGGCACCCCGAGCGCCCGCAGATAGGACGGCAGGAAGGCGAAGACCTGGCTGACGCCGAGGCCCTCGACCATCGAGGTGATCCAGAAGACGAAGAGCACCCGCCGCCAGTCGTGGCGACCGGCATCCGGCGAAGCTGACATGGCGCCGAAGCGTATCGGATGGGTCGGCCTCGATCCGCCGTGATCGGGCGGACGTAGACTCGGCCAGGGAGGTGGGAGTGTGATCGGCCGCTATCTGAACCGGGCGGTGGATGCGCAGGCGCGCTGGTCGAAGCCGTTCGGCGACTTCAACCATCGCTGGCTGAGCGCCCTGTTCCACCCGATCGGGCCCATCCAGCACTTCCTGAACGGGACCTGGCTCGGACACCCGGTCCACGCCGTCGTGACCGACGTCCCGATCGGCGCGATGACCGTCTCGATCGTCGCCGACCTGATCGGCCAGCCGGTCGCCGCCGACGTCTCGATGGTCCTCGGCGTGCTGGCGATGGTCGCCGCGGCGGTGACCGGCCTCGCCGATTACACGGAGGTTGACGGCAACGCCCGGAGCCGGGCGACGGTCCACGGGACGCTGATGGTGATCACCCTCGTCCTCTACCTCGTCACGCTCGGGATGCGTGCCGGCAGCCCGCCGGACCGCCTGGTCCCGATCGCCATCGCGCTGGTCGCCTACCTCATCCTGGCGGTCTCCTCGGCGATCGGGGGCGACCTCGTCTACCTCGTCGGGACGCACGTGGACCGCCACGCCTGGCGCGGAACGGGCACGAAGTGGATCGCCCTCGATCTCGGCGGACTCCCGGACATCCCCGAGGGCGGGCCGACGAAGCTCCGCCTCGGGATCAACGAGCTCGCGGTCGTGCGGAACGGCGAAGGGATCCTCGCGGTCCACGCCCAGTGCGCCCACGCCGGCGGTCCGCTCGCCGAGGGCAGCCTCGTCGACGGCCAGATCCAGTGCCCGTGGCACGGATCGCGCTTCCGCCTCGAGAACGGCCATGTCAGTCGCGGGCCCGCGATGTACGACCAGCCCGCCTACGAGGTCCGTCGCGCCGAGGGCGGTGGCTGGGAGGCGCGGCGCGTCTTCCGTTGAGAGACCGGCCGGCGCCCGGGCGTCATCGGGCCTGGTCCAGTACGATTCCGATTGAGCCGGGAGCCGAACGACACCCGTCCGAGCGCGTGACCGTTGGGGGGAACCGATGAGCCACCTGTCCACCACGCTCGAGGTGGATGCGCCGGCAGAGGTCGTCTACGACCTGCTCGCCGACCCCGCACGCGCGCCCGAATGGCAGTCGCTCCTGACCGAGCTGGGACCGGTCTCCGGCCGGCCCGGCGGGATCGGCTCGAGCTTCATCGGCTACTACCGCGTCGCCGGCCGGAAGCTGCCCGCCCAGTTCGTCGTCACGGCCGCCGAGCGCCCGACGCTTCACCAGGTCAACGGGACGACGACAGGCGGCTGGAACCGCTGGACCCACGTGATCGAGCCCGAGGGCGATCGCTGCCGCGTGCGGATCTCGATGGAGTACGAGCTGCCGGGAGAGATCGTCGGATCGCTGTTCGGGATGCTCACCGGCAACCGGATCGAGCGTGAGTTCCGCCATTCGTACGAGCAGCTCCAGCGGCTCGCCGAGGCGACCGCGCGCCCCGCGCCACCCCGAACGCCTGCGCCGGTCGAGGACGACATCGCGCCCGACGAGCGGCGCCGCAAGCGGGACGCGGAACCGGCCGAGGCCGCGGCCGGCTGACGGCCGGCCCTCGACCCGCTCCGGGCCCGCCCAACCCGGTGTCGAAGCGCGCCGTCGAGGTCCCGGTCCCGGGCGTCGTCGTGCTGGTCGGGGCGGCCGGCGCCGGCAAGAGCACCCTCGCGGCCGCGACCTTTGCCCCGGACGAGATCCTCTCCTCGGACGACCTGCGGGCGGCGGTCCGCGGCGACCCCACCGACCAGTCGGCGACACGGGTCGCGTTCGGGATCCTCCACCGGGAGCTGATCCGCCGTCTCGCCGCCGGACGGCTCGTCGTCGTCGACGCCACGAACCTGACGGAGTCTGCGCGCGCCGCGATCCTCCGCCGCGCGTCGATCGCCGGAGCCACGGCGGTGGCCCTTGTCCTGCTGCCACCCGCGGATTCGGTCCACGCCCGGAACCGCCGTCGAGCCGGCCGGGCAGTTCCCGCGGACGTGGTCGACCGCCAGCTCTCGGCCGCGGCGACGCTCGGCGGCGACGAGGCCGCGATCCGGACCCGTCTGCGCCGGGAAGGCTTCGCCGCGGTCCATGTCTGGCTCGGGGCCGAGGCCGAGGACGCGGCCGTCGAGATCGTCCGCCGTCCTCGCGAGAAGACGGCAGAACGAGCCGCCGATCCCGTCAGGCCGCCGGGCTGACCGACCCGCCGGCGATCAGGACGATCGCGACCGCTGCCATGACGATCCCGAAGAGGTGGCTCCGCGTCACCCGCTCGTGGAGGATCGCGACCGCGAGGATCACCGTGGTCACCGGGTAGAGCGAGCTGAGGGCCGCCGCGACGTCGAGACGGCCGGCCTGGGTCGCGAGGACGTAGAGCCCATTCCCGACGAGATCCACCAGCCCGACGGCCACGACGATGGGAAGGACCGGGCCAGGGACGCGCCACGGGCTGCGCCGGCCGAGGATGAGCAGCCCGATCGTGATCAGGGCCGCGAGCTTGATCGCGACGAGCGGCCACGCGACGCGGTCCTCCGGGAACGCGCCAACAGCGACGTTGAACAGGCCGAGCCCGATCCCGCCGACGATCCCGTACTCGATCCCGGACGGCCGGCCTTCCGGATCGTGGGATCGCGAGACGAGGATCACCGCGACGAGGGCGAAGGCGATCCCGATCACGACCTCCGGCCCGGGGAGGCCCGCCCCCACGAACCCGACGGCAACCGGGATGCTGGCCGCGAGCAGTCCGGTGACCGGCGCCACGACGCCCATCCGGCCGACCGCCAGGCCCTGGTACAACCCGACGATCCCCGCGACGCTCAGGATGCCGGCGAGGATTGCCAGCCCGAGGGTCGTCGTGCCCGGGAAGGGCTCGTGGATCGCGAGGCCGAGCGCGACCATCA
>DATBPR010000346.1:0-8721 GCA_036561285.1 Candidatus Limnocylindrales bacterium
ACATCGACCACACCTCAGGCTCGCGGCACTACCGTTCGCCGGCCACGAACCCGTATGTCGGCAGGACCGGCCTCGACGAGATCTGGGCCCGCGGTCTCCGGAACCCGTGGCGCTGGTCCTTCGATCGCCTGACGGGGACGCTGTGGGTGGGTGACGTCGGACAGGCCCGCTTCGAGGAGATCGACCGGGTCTCCCACGTCGGGTCGACGCCCGGCGGTCGCGCCGTGAACTTCGGCTGGTCGACGATGGAGGGGCGGGCCTGCTTCAAGCCGTCGTCCGGCTGCTCGAGGACCGGCCGCTGGGCCCCGCTCGCCGTCTACTCGCATGCCGTGGCCGGCCCGGACAACTGCGCGGTCACGGGCGGGTTCGTCTACCGCGGACCCGCGTACCGGGTGCTCCGGGGCGGCTACCTGTTCGGCGACTTCTGTTCAGGCCGGATCTGGCTCGTCCCCGCTGGGGCGCGGACTCCCGCGACGCCAGTCCTCGTGCGGAACACGACCGCGAGCCCGCGGCTGATGATCAGCTCGTTCGGCGAGGACGACGCCGGCGAGCTCTACGTCTGCGACTGGTCGGGCGGCCGGATCTATCGGATCACGGCCGCGGCCAAGGCCTGAGGCGCGGGGTTCAGCTCGCGGCTCGTGTTCAGCCCGCGGCGCGGAAGTCCCGCCAGGCGGCAGCCACCAGCTCCCGATCCGCGAACAGCTCCCACGCGACCTGCGCCACCAGGATCGCGGCGAGCAACGTCGTCCGGTCTGCCTTCGGGGTGGCGGCCGCGTCGCGGAACAGGATCGAATGGCCCGCCGTGCCCTCGGGCGCGATCGACAGCTCCGGGTGGATCGTTGGGCAGGTCCAGCTGACGTTGCCCATGTCCGTGCTGCCGCTGTTGGGGTCCGGGCCCTGGTCGACGACGCCGTACGCCTCGGCGTTCGCGACCCAGCGGCCCTCGAGCGTCGGGTTCGGCTTCATCGTCATCGCGCCGCCCGAGGACGTCAGGTCGAAGGTCGTGTCGGTCGCGAGCGCCGCGCCCTCCACGAGGCCCCGGAAGCGCTCCTTCATCGCGGCGTAGGACGCCTGCTGCGGGCTGCGGAGCATGAACCAGGCGCGGGTCCGGTCCGGGATGATGTTCGCGGCCGTCCCGCCCTCCTGGATGATCCCGTGGACGCGGACATCCGTTGGGAGCTGCTGCCGCCACAGGCCGACCGAGCTGAACAGCAGGATCATCGCGTCGAGGGCGTTCCTGCCCCGCCACGGATCCGCGGCCGCGTGGGCCTGCAGCCCGTGGAAGACGACCTCGACGTCCTCCGACGCGAGCGGGAACGAGGCGACGTGGCTGCGATCGCATGGGTGGAAGAGCAGCGCCGCGTCCACGCCCTCGAACAGGCCGTCCTCGATCATGAGCTGCTTGCCGCTGCCCCGTTCCTCGGCCGGGGTGCCGAGGAAGACGATCTCGCCACCGATCTCGTCGGCGAGGGCGGCCAGGCCGATGGCCGCGCCGGCGCCGCTCGCGGCCATCGTGTTGTGGCCGCAGCCGTGCCCGAGCCCGGGCAGCGCGTCGTACTCGGCGAGGACGGCGATTCGCGGCCCGTCGCCGCCTCGCCCGCCACGCCGGATGGCGCGAATCGCGGTCGCCAGGCGACCCGCCGGCTGCTCCACCTCGTAGCCGTGGCGGCGGAGCGTTTCCGCGACCCAGGCCGCGGCGTGATGCTCCTCGAACGCCGGCTCTGGGTCCGCGTGGATCCGGTGCGAGAGGTCGAGGATCTCGTCGCTCGCCGCCAGGATCGCGCCGGCCAGGCGGCGCTTCGCGTCGGCGTGTGGCGCGGCCGGGGCAGCCGCGGCGAGGGTCGCCGGATCGGCGCCGGGTGCGGACGAAGCGTCGGGCGTGGGCGCGGATGGGGAGCCGGTCGCGGCGGGGCTGGTCGCGTCTGCTGTCACAGGTCCTCCGGTCAGGGTGTGTCGCGGAGATGGTGCCCGAGCCGGGCGATCAGCGCTCGACCGAGAGCGTCGCCTCGGCCAGGATCACGAGCGCGACGATGAACAGGGCGATGGGCGGCTGGAACACGCCCTGGAGGCGGAGGATGACGAAGATCGTCACGACGATCGCCACCCAGCCGCCGCGGCGGAGCGCCCGGGTCCAGTCGCCGCGATAGGCGATCCGCCGGTGGCGGGCGAAGACCCCCAGCCAGAACAGCGGGACCACGGTCAGTCCCAGGGCTAGCCCGATCAGGAGGGCACCGACGAACCCGGCCGTCGGATCGACCTTCGGGTCGCGGGTCGTGACGACCAGCGCGACCAGGATCCAGACGACCCCGGCGGCTGCGAAGAAGCCGAGGTTGGTCAGCCGGTCGCGCGCTTCCATGCGCCGAGCAGTCTACGGGCCGCCTCGGGCCCGCGGGCGGCGGCGACGGATCAGCGGACCGGCGCCCGGTCGCGCGGCCGGATCGCCGCCAGCACGTCCTCGCCGGCCATCGGCTTCAGGAGGACCGTGTCGACGATCGACTCGTGGGCCCGCGCGATCTCGGCGCTGGACGGGTCGCCGGTCATCATCACCACCCGGAGGCCGGGGCAGAGCGCGCGGAGCCGGGCGGCCAGCTCGACACCGGACATCCCGGGCATCGCGATGTCGGTCAGCAGGACGTCGGGCCTGGCGTGCCCGTCGGCGACGAGCCGGTGCGCCTCGCGCCCGTCCCGGACGGCGATCGCGCGGATCGACGCGACGTCGAGCGCCCGCAGGATCCAGGATCGCGCCACGGGGTCGCCGTCGACGACGAGCACCGTGCAGGGCAGCTCGCCGGCGGTCCGGGGGGCGCCGGGGTTCTCCTCCTGCGGCTGGTCGCCGCCCATGCGTCCTCCAGTGCCCGAGAGGCTGCCGGCCGCGTCCGCGGCGGGGCATCCTCGCACCGCTCGGCGGCGCTCCGATATCGGGTGAATGCCCTATCCGGTTTCGACCTTCGCACCGACGGGCGCAAGGTGGGCAGCCAGCTCGGCCACGACCGAAAGCTCCAGGTCGGCGGCGACGTCGTCGGTCGGCTCGCTCGACGGCAGGGGCGAATCCTCGGGGCGCTCGCGGACCCATGCCGTCCGCCAGCCGACGGCCGCGGCACCGACGACGTCCGCGGCCCAGTCGTCGCCGACGTGGAGGATCGCCCGCGGCGTGGGATCTCCGAGCGCCGCCCGCGCCGCCGCGAAGATCGCCGCATGGGGCTTGATCACCCCGACTCGCTGGCTCACGACGATCGCGGTCAGCGACGGCGACCAGCCACGCGCGTCGGCATAGCGATCGATGGTCGCGGCGAGCGGCCAGTTCGAGAGGATCGCCAGACGCCGGCCCTCCGCGACGAGCCCGGCGAGCAGCTCGTCGACCCCGGGAACCGCGGGCAGGCCGTCGACGAACGCGCGGCTGTAGACGTCGATCGCGCGGGCGATCTCGTCCGGCGCGCTGAACGCGGCCGCGCCTTCCTGATCCCAGTCGTCGCCGAAGCGCGGCGCCGTCATCCCACGGAGCCGGGCGAACACGCGGACCAGGCGCTCGGCGAGGTCCACCTCCCGGAAGTGCGGCACGTTCTCGCGGAACTGGCGCTCGCGCTCCTCGGCCCACACCTCGAGGAACGCGGCGCGATCGATCGCCGGGTCGGCTGCGGTGACCCCGTCCGCGGTCAGCTCGACGACCCGCCGCAGGGCATCGCGGCCGACGGGGACGAGCGTGTTCCCGAAGTCGAAGGTGATCGCGGCGATGCCCTCGAGCACCGGCGTCACGTCGCGACGCTGGCCGGGCAGATGGACCGGAACGGGCAGTAGCCGCAGGCGCTGGCGCTCGGCCGCGGCGTCTCGTCGCCGGCGCGGATCCCCGCCGCTGCGACCGCGATCCGCTCCCGCCCGCGGGCGAGGCGCCGGGCGTCGACCTCGGCCCGGCCGACGACGCCCGTGTCGAGGAAGTGGAGCTGGACGGCATCCGGCAGGCGCCCGGCCACGGCCTCGTAGGCCATCGCGTAAATCTGGAGCTGGAGCGAGTCCCGGGCCCGTTGTCGCGCCTTCACGGGGTCACGGACGTCGCTCGTCTTGTAGTCCGTGATCGTCACGCGCTCCCGGCCCGTGAGCTCGAACGTCGGCGCGATCGTGTCGGCGTGCGGCTCGGGCGCGACGAGCCCGGCCGGTCGGGCGACGTCCCCGTCGTCCGCCGGCTGGATGTCCACCCGATCCCAGCGGCCCCGGATCCGGTCACCACCGAGCGAGAAGGAGAACTCGCGCTCCACGTAGGCCGGGATGACCGCGCCGGGCTCGAGCTGGGACGCCCGGAACCGGCGCAGGGTCTCACGGCCGGCGGCCAGGCGGGCCTCCTCGTGATCGCGCGACAGGAATCCCTCGTTGCTCCATGCCGCGCCGAGCGACTCGATCAGCTCCTCCTCGCTCATCACGTCACCGCGAGCCTGGCGCCGATGGAACTCCTGGACGGCCCGATGGAGCGCCGAGCCGTAGATCATCGCGTGGTGCGGCGGCACAGGCACCCGGACCACGTGACCGAGCTTGTACTTCATCGGGCACGTCAGGTAGTCGTCGATCCCGGAGAACGACAGGACGAGCGGCTCGCCGGTCGGACGCCGCATCGACGGCTCCGGGACCTGCGGTGGATCGCCGATCGCCTCGATCCGATCGAGGGCCGTGACCGGCCGGACCGATGGCTCGACCACCGCCGGTGGCAGGTCGAGGGCCTCGAGCACGAACGGCGAGATGCGCCGGGCGGCCGCGCCACCGTAATCCGCGGCGTGGGACAGGATCAGCTCGTCGCGGGCCCGGGTCATCGCGACGTAGAAGAGGCGTCGCTCCTCGCGGAGCTGGACCTCCTCGTCGTCCGTGGGTGCCTCACCGACGAGCTCCGGCGGCATCCCGAGCGACTCGCGGCGGAACGGCGTCGGGAACCGTCCCGCGACGAGGCCCGGCAGGTAGACGATCGGGAACTCGAGCCCCTTGGCCTTGTGGACCGTCAGCACCGCAACCGCGTCCGCATCCGGGTCGAGCTCGGCGGTCGCCGGATCGTCGCCCGCCTCGATCAGCGTCTGGAGGTGCCGGGCGACGAAGGTCGCGCGATCGTCGGCGAGCAACCCCGACTGCGAGCGGACGATCTCGAAGAACCGGGCGATGTTCCGGAGGGCCTCCTCGGCGCGCACGGTCGGCTCGGCGGCGAGCCGCGTGAGCGTCCCCGTCCGGCGCAGGAACGCGTACAGCACCTCGCCGGCAGGCCGCTCGTGGGCGAGATCGGACAGATCCCGCAGGTCTCCGACGAGTCGCGCAACCGCTTCCCGGGTGGCCGGGGCGATCCGGAGGATGCCCGGCTGCCGCTCGAGCTCCTCGATCACCTCCCACAGGGTGCGGCTGCGCCGGCGGGCGCTGGTGACGATCGCGGTCAGGTCCGGCCCACCGAGGTCGTACGGCTCACCCGTGGCGACGGCGTAGACATCGACCGAGGAGCCCAGGTCGGCGATGGCCCGGAGGAAGGCCAGGAGGCGCCGGACCTCCGGGCGGGCATACAGGCCGGCGGACCCCGAGAACCGCCACGGCACCCCAGCCGCGTCGAGGCTGCGCAGCATCGGCTCGGCGTGGCCGTTGGCCCGGACGAGAACCGCGACGTCGCGCGGCCGCGTCCCGATCCGAATCCGCGCGGCGATCTCCGCCGCGATCCGGTCAGCCTCGTCGCCGCCCGACGGGTGGGTCTCGTGCCGGACCGTCCGCCCGCCCGGGATCTCGCCCCGCTCGGCAACGAGCCGCTTGTCGATCCCGGCCTGCGTCTCGAGCCGGTCCGGGTCGTTGAACCGGATGAGGCGGCGGGCCGAGTCGAGGATGCCCGGCCGCGATCGGTAGTTCCGGCGAAGGACGATCGTCCGCGTCGCCGGATGGCGCTCCCGGAAGCCGAGGATGTTGCTGATCGCGGCTCCCCGGAACCGGTAGATCGACTGGTCGTCGTCCCCGACGACCGTGAGGTTCTCGTGCGGCTCCGCCAGGATCGAGACGAGCTCCGACTGGGCCCGGTTCGTGTCCTGGAACTCGTCGACGAGGAGGTAGCGGAACCGCGACTGGATCTCCGCCCGAGCGGCCGGCGACTCGCGCACGAGACGGAGGGCGAGCGCGACCTGGTCGCCGAAGTCGATGCAGCCGTTGGCGGTCAGCAGCTCCTGGTAGCGACCGTAGGCCGCCGCGAGCTCGAGCTGGCGCCGGGCCCGCTCGGCGAGCGCCGCGTCCTCCGGCTCCCCCGCCGCCCGTTCGGCCAGCTGCTCCGCCCATGCCCGGTACGCGGCCGGGGAGACGTCCTCGTCCTTGCACCGGCTGAACAGCGAGACCAGGGCAGCGAGGAACCTGGTGGGGTCGCCAAGCGGGCGGTACTCGTCCAGCTCGAGGGCGAACAGGTGCTCGTGGAGGAAGATCACCGACTCCGCACGCGAGAGGACGCGCACGTCGCCGGGCAGCCCGACCTCCAGGGCGTACTCGCGGATGAGCCGGTCGCCGAAGGCGTGGAACGTCCCGATCGTGCTGTCCGTGTAGCCATATGGCACCAGCTGGTCCACCCGGACCTGCATCTCCGCGGCTGCCTTGTCCGTGAACGTCAGGGCCAGGATCTCCGACGGCCGGGCGCGCCGGGTCGCGATCAGCCAGGCGATCCGCCGGGTGATGACCTGGGTCTTCCCCGTGCCGGCCCCCGCTACGACGAGCAGCGGCCCGTCCCCGTGCGTCACCGCCTTCAGCTGGTCCGGGTTCAGCCCGCCGAGCAGAGCGTCCAGCCCGGCCGGCGGATCCCCGGCCCGCACGTCCGGAGGATCCGCGACGAAGCCGTCCCAGACGGGGATCTGCTCGAGTGGGACGGGTTCGCGACGCGTCCGGGACCGGGTCACGGTGTCGTGGAGGGAGCGTGGGTCGGGGGCCATGACCACACGATCCGCCGACCCCGTGACACCTAGGCTGTCAGACCGGTCCGGCCACGCGCTCGCGGCTCCGGCCGCCGTCGGCGGGTCCCGGCGCCGGTGCGGTCAGGGCCAGCCGCAGCGCCTCGCCTTCCTCGGCCGACAGCGCGCCATCGGATCGTCCGTTGCTGACGGCCTTCGCGTAGACCCGTGTGCCGGTCCGCGAGTGGAGGCTGCTGATCACGAAGCCGTCGCCCCGAGCGTCGGTCAGGGCCAGCGCGAAGCTCTGGTTGCCGCCGGTGTCCTCGAACGGGTTGTACCGGACGAGGCCGACCCGCTGGATGGACCGCCGGCCGACCCCCTCGAGAATCGCTGCGCGCGCCGACAGCTCGTCGAGCTCACGAGCCACCGCGTAGACCTTGTCGATGTGGGCGTCCAGCACCGCGTCGAGGCTCCGACCGCTGGCGCCGCGAGTCAGGCCGTCGAGCCGCCGCCGCAGGGCGCCTACCTGGCGGGCCAGGAAGACGAGCAGGACGAGGAGGACGGCCACGGCCGCCAGCAGGCCGACGATCGCGACGCCGACGACGGGCTCGACGGCGGCGTTGAGGTCGATGGGACGGACCCTCCGGGTGCGTCCGCGGCGGGCGCGCGGGCGGCCCGAGTCTAGCAAAGCGGTCGCTGCCGGAGACCGTCGATGCTATCCTCCCGCCCGTTCCGCACGGAGTCCCGATCCACCGATGGCCAAGCGCTCCCGTCTCGCCGGCCGACCCGGCCAGCGCCGCCCGCTCCAGCGCACCGCGCTGCGCCCCGCCGGGTCGGCGCCCGTCGCGCCGCCGCCGCCCGCCTTTATCACGCCGGAGGAGGAGGCTCGCGCGGCCGAGCTGGAGGCCCAGATCGTCGCCGAGGAACAGGCCGCCAGCGACGCACGCCAGCGCACCCGCGCCCGGCGCGACGACGGCGAGGCCGTCGCGTATTCGGGCACGATCGCCGCCCGGGCATCGGACGAGTACCGCTACGTCTCGCGCGACCTGAGGCGGATCGCCGTCGTCGGCGGATTCCTGATCGCCGTCATGGTCGTGCTCGAGATCCTGGTGAACGCCCTCCACCTGTTCACCCTCTAGCGGCCGCGCCGCGCCGGCGGCGACCGGATCGCCGCCCGTAGACTTTGCCCCCTGAGCAAGGCGTCGGGGAGGCGATCATGGGCGTGACCGGCATCGGCGGCGTGTTCTTCCGTGCGAAGGACCCCCAGGCGCTCGCCGCCTGGTATGCGGAGCATCTCGGCGTCGGCACGGGCGAATACGGATCATGGGACCAGCTGGCAGGCCCGACGATCTTCTCCCCGTTCGAAGCGGACACCGACTACTTCCCGCTCGACCGGCAGTGGATGCTCAACTTCCGCGTCGAAGGACTCGACGCGTTGAAGTCGGCGCTGGAGGCCCGGGGCATCGAGGTCGTGACCAACCCCGAGTGGGACTCGCCGGGCGTGGGCCGGTTCGCGCGCATCCACGACCCCGAAGGCAATCAGATCGAGCTGTGGGAGCCCGACTGAGGCTCCTCCCGGATCCCGGCTCGATCGGCTCGTCGGCCCCTAGACTGGGCCCTGATGCCTGCAACGCGCACGAAGGCCGGTGGCGCGAAGCCCGAGCCCCTCTTCCAGCCGCCGCCCGGAGCGCAGCCGCTCGCGGCGCGGATGCGGCCGCGCTCCCTCGACGAGTTCGTCGGCCAGGAGCACCTGGTCGGTGAGCGCGGTCCGCTCCGCCGGGCGCTCGATCGCGGCCACCTCGGCTCGCTGATCCTGTGGGGGCCGCCGGGCACGGGCAAGACGACCCTCGCC
>DATBPR010000347.1:0-2595 GCA_036561285.1 Candidatus Limnocylindrales bacterium
CTCGACGACCAGCGGCTGCGCAACGACCTGTGCTGGTTCGCCTTCGACTGTTGAGTCGCCAGCCCGGGAGCAACCCGGCTCAGGCGATCAGTGTCCGATGCTGCAGAGGAACTGGACCGCGGACGGCGCGCCGGTCACCGCGACCAGGTGGATGGCGTGGACGGCCAGGAACCCGCTGAGCGATCCGCCGGCCAGCAACGCGGCGAGTGGGCGCCGAAGCCGGGCCGGCATCAGACGAAGTCCAGCGAGCAGCCGAACGGGCGCGTGACGGCGCGACGCACCGGGCGGCCGGCGAGCACGTCGTCGAGCGCGTCCAGCAGGTCGTGGCTCGTCACGCGCTCCGGCAGGCGCGAGTCGTCGAAGCGACCCTGGTAGCGGAGCCGCCGCGACCCGTCGAGCAGGAAGACGTGGAACGTGCACGACGCCCCGAAGGCCTTCGCGACCGACTGGCCCGGATCGACCACGTAGGGGAAGGTGAAGGCGCCGTCGGACGCACGGTCGACCATCCGGGCATAGCTCTCGTCCGGCTGGAGATGCGGATCGTTCGAGTTGATCGCGATGACCGCGACGCCCCGGGCCGCGTACTCCCGCACCAGCGCGTTCATCCGGCCATCGTAGGCCTTGGCGGTCGGGCACCGGTTCGACGAGAACACGACGACGGTGGCCGCCGTCCCCGATCCGTCGGCGATCCCGTGCCGCCGACCGTCCGTGCCGAGCAGTCCCTCGACCGGCGGCGCGACCGAACCGATCGGCAGAGCCAGGGGGGCGCCCTCGACGGGCGCCATGACGAGCCCGCTCATCCCACGGGGACGGGAGCGAACCGATCCGGGAACTGCGCCGCGAGCCCGTCGTGGAGCGTGTCCGCGACGACCAGGATCTCGGTGAAGATGTCGTCGAAGGCCTTGACGTCGGCGTCCCAGTTCTGCTGGAGACGGGCGACGACCTCGCCCTTCGTCAGCTGCAGATGGAGCGCGAGCAGGTCGACGACGGCGGCCTCGGGCCAGTTCGGGTTCGCCCCGGAGAGGAAGGCCGCGATGTCGTGGATGTTCGCCGTCCACTTCGCGTCGTGCGTCGCGAAGGCAGCGTTGTCGCCGCTCTTCGCGGCCTCGATGAGGTCGACCGCGATCAGAATGTGCTGCTTCAGCAGCTCGGTCAGGCCGTCGCCTGCCCCCTGGCCGTAATAGGGCACGATCGCCGCGCCGATGTCCTCCTGGTTCCGCAGGAGCCGGCCCGCGGCCGCTCCGGCGTCCGGCGTCCCGGCAACCGCCGCGACGATGTACTCGCGAGTCCAGATCACGTGGTCCGACCAGAGCTTCCGAAGCGCGAGCCTGACCGGTTCCGATGTCGCCATGGGGGACGCCTCCGCTGTGCCGAGGTTCTATGGATAACCACGGCTAGTGTTACAGCGTCCCTGGTGATTGTCAATGGCCGTCAGCCGGGAGCGGGCCTCGCCACGCTCGTCGAACCGGACTTCGGGCGGAACACGCCGTAGAGCATCCCGCCACCGAGGCCGCCGAGGACGGTGAGCACCAGCACCGTCGCGGCCGACGACAGCTGCTGGCCCCAGTAGAAGCTGGTGAACGAGCTCGCGTCCGTGATCCCCGCCGCGGCCAGCTCGGCCGCGTTGTCTTCCTTGTACCGCTGGTAGACGCAGTCGGCGCCACCGGTGCAGGTGATCGTGCCGCCCAGCTCGGTCGGGCGGTAGCCGTTGTCGCCGAAGAAGAACAGCGCCTTCACCGCGAGGAGGAGGATGGCGAGCGTCAGGCCCGTGGCCAGGCCCGCCAGCAGGGCGTTCGCGAGGATCCGCGACCACGGCCCGCGCCGCCGATCGCTGCGCTGGTTGGCGTAGTAGCCGATCAGCAGCCCGGCCGGAAGAGCGAGCAGCCAGTAGATCGGCTCGATCGGGATCACCAGCAGGAAGCTGATCGCGATCGTGACGGCCATGCCGATGCCGACGTACGCGGCGACGACGGCGCCGTGGTCGAAGACGCGACTCACGCGCGGACGCCCGCCTCCGCGACCGCCGCCCGCGTCGTGGCGCCGGTCCGGCCGAACGCCGCCCGTCCGAGATAGACCGCGCCGTCGCCCAGTTCGCCCTCGATCCGGAGCAGCCGGTTGTACTTCGCCACCCGCTCGCTCCGGGACGGGGCGCCGGTCTTGATCTGGCCCGTGCCCATCGCGACGACGAGGTCCGCGATCGTCGTGTCCTCCGTCTCGCCGGAGCGGTGCGACACGATCGCCGTCCAGCCGGCCCGCCGGGCCAGCGAGATCGCTTCGATCGTCTCGATCGAGGACGGCCTGGCCGAGGACGACTGGACCGGCTGGGCAGAGCTGGTGCGCCGGCTCGGCGACCGGGTCCAGCTCGTCGGCGACGACCTGCTCGTGACGAACACGGAGCGGATCCAGCGGGCCCTCGACGCGGACGCCGCGAACAGCGTGTTGATCAAGCTCAACCAGATCGGGACCCTGACCGAGACGATCGAAGCGATCTCGCTGGCCCGGCGGGCCGGCTGGACGGCGATCGTGTCGCACCGCTCCGGCGAGACGGAGGACACGACGATCGCGGACCTCGTCGTCGCGATGGGCACGGGCCAG
>DATBPR010000348.1:0-2487 GCA_036561285.1 Candidatus Limnocylindrales bacterium
CCGGAGGCCGAGGCGGTCGCGAAGCCCCTTCGGCCGCCGCCCGGGCCGCACCGATGATCACGCCACTGACCGTGTTCGCGGTCGCCGTCCTCGGTTACTCGCTGGTCTCCCGTCGGCTCGCCAGCTCGGTCGTCACCATGCCGATCTTCTTCGTGACGGTCGGCTTCCTGGCAGGCCCGGTGGCCGGGCTCGTCCACGTCGACCCCGCGGACGAGCGCCTGGTCCTGCTGCTCGAGGCTGCCCTGGTGATGGTCCTGTTCGCCGACTCATCGGCTCTGGACGTCCATCGCTGGACGCGGGAGCCGGCGCTCTCCGGCCGGCTCCTGGGGATCGGCTTGCCGTTGACCATGCTCGCCGGAGCCCTCGTTGCGATCGTCGTCGTTCCCGGGATCGCGCCCTGGCAGGCCGGCCTGATCGGGGTGATCCTCGCTCCGACCGATGCGGCCCTCGGGCAAGCGGTCGTCGCCAACCCGCGGGTGCCGGCGGTCGTCCGCAATGCGCTGAACGTCGAGAGCGGCCTCAATGACGGGCTGGTGCTCCCGTTCGTCACGATCGTGCTCGCGATCGCCGAGGTCGCGACGGGAGGTGAGAGCGAGATCACCGCCCTCGCGACGCTCGTCTTCGTCTTCGCGGTGTCGACGACCGTCGGGCTGGTGGTCGGCCTGGGCGGCGGCTGGCTGCTCCGGATCGGCGCGGACCGGCGACTGGCGGCACGTCGGTGGCACGGAATCGCGCTTGTCGCCATCGCGATCGCCGCCTTCGCGATCGCCGACGGAGTTCACGCGAGCGGCTTCCTCGCCGTCTGGGTGGCGGGGCTCACGGCGGGCGCGATGGTCCGGAGTCACGTGGATGAGGATTCATTCCACCTCACGGAGCGTGGCGCCGACATCCTCGCGGCGGCGAGCTTCGCCATGCTCGGCGCCGCGATCGTCGGTCCGATCCTCGCGCGGGCCACGCTCCCGACCGTCGTCTATGTCGTCCTGAGCCTGACGTTGGTCCGGATGGTGCCCGTCGCGGTCGCGATGGTCCGGACCGGGTTCGCCTGGCCGACGACGGCGTACATCGGATGGTTCGGCCCGCGCGGCCTCGCGTCGATCGTGTTCGCGGCAGTCGTCGTCGAAGCCGCGATCCCTGGCAGCCAGCTGGTCACCGACGTCGTGCTGCTGACCGTGTCCGTCAGCATCGTCGCCCACGGCGTCACGGCGGCGTGGGGGGCCCGCCGCTATGCGGGCTGGTTCGACCGCGCCGTTGCTCGTGATCCGGCGATCGCAGAGGCCGCGGCGCCGGTCGCGGCCGGCATCCAGGGCCGCGCCCCGCGCGCAGCGGCGCTCGTCGAGCACGACGCCGGGTGACGCGCCCGCCCGTGCCGGGCGAGGAGATCAGCCGCCGCGGCGAACGACGCAGCGGAACCCGATGTGACCCGTCGACGTGTCGACCGCCTCTCCCTGGCGCGCGGCGGGCCGGTAGCGATGGCAGTAGTTCGGCGCGCAGAGGTGCGACCCGCCCTTCGTGACCCGCCGGGGAACGAGATCGACCGGGTTCGCCGGATCGTGGCTGCCGGCGGCGTCCAGCACGCGTGGATTGCTGGGCGCGCAGCACGGGTGCCCCACCGCGTCCGGGTGCCGCGGCCGGAAGAAATCGGCCGTCCACTCCCAGACGTTGCCCGTCATGTCGTGAAGGCCGTAGCCGTTGGCGGGAAACGAGCCGGCCGGCGACGTGCCCGCGTACCCGTCGAGCTCGAGGTTCTGCCACGGGAACTCGCCCTGCCACGTGTTGGCCATCATCCGGCCGTCGGGTGCGAACTCGTCGCCCCAGGCGTAGGTGGCGCCCTCGAGACCGCCTCGAGCCGCGTACTCCCACTCGGCCTCGGTCGGAAGGTCCTTGCCGGCCCACGCGGCATACGCGGCCGCGTCCTCCCACGCGACCTGCGTCACCGGGTGCTGCTCCCGGCCGACCGTGGATGTCGCGGGGCCGGCCGGGCGATCCCAGCGAGCGCCGGGAATATACGACCACCAGTTGCTCACGTCGGTGAGGTCCACGGGGCCGGAAGTGGGATGAAACACGAGCGAGCCCGGGACGAGAACGTCCGCGTCGGCGAGCGGAAAGAGGGCTGGATCGAGCGGGCGCTCGGCCACGGTGACATAGCCGGTCGCCGCCACGAACCGCGCAAATTCGGCGACGGTGACGGGGCTGCGGTCGATCCAGAAGCCATCCACGGCCACGGCATGGGCCGGGGCCTCCTCGGGATACCAGTTATCCGAGCCCATGAGGAACGCCCCACCCGGGATCCGCGCCATCGAGTCGGTCACGGCGGCCTGGGCGGGGTCGCTCCGTGACATCTCAGCTCACCCCGTCGGCGGACGAGGCCTGCCGGACCCATGCCCGCGCGTCGTCGTACGCCTGCCGAACCGTGGCGCCGACGCGCTCGTCGCCGGCGTAGATGTTCGACTCGCCGACGGCGGCGGTCGTCCCCGTCACGTCGAGCTG
>DATBPR010000349.1:0-2336 GCA_036561285.1 Candidatus Limnocylindrales bacterium
GAGCCGGCCGAACCGGGCCGCAGCCGCGCCCATCGACCGCTCGAGCACGGCGACGTCGAGGTCGGGCCGGCGCTCGAGGCCGGCGGGCCACAGCGGCGCCGGCTCGTTCGTCGCGGCGATCACGGCCTCGGCCGCGGCCTCCAGCTGGCCGGACGGATCGGGGACCTCCGTGATCGTCAGGGACTGCAGCCGGGGATGCGGCTCCGGCGAGAGCAGGATCGACACGCGGACCCGGCCCCGCTCACCACGCAGCCACCAGGCGAGGTGGAACGGGGAATCCGAGACGGGAGGGCCGGTCTCGTCCGGCCGGAACGGTCCGAGATCTGCGGCGATCTTCTCGATCGCGGCGCGGCGCCGGGCGCGCGGCTCGTCGAGGTCCATGTTCATCGCGAAGGTCTCGTCGGCGACCTCGTCGGCCCACGTCGCGAGCAGGCCCTCGACGACCGCTCGCATCCGCTCGGTCTCGCCCGTCGGGCGCGCCCGGCGGGACGGCGCCACGTCGGCCCGCACGAGCTCGGTCAGCTGCTCGGCGACGACCGGGTGGATCCGTCCGTAGCGGAGGTTGGCGAACCCGATCAGCCCGAGCCCGCTCGCAGGGTGCCACGCCATCTGGGTGCCGAAGCCCGGATAGCCGCCCCCGTGGCTGACGAACGTCCCCAGCTCCACGTCCGACCGCACGATGAGGCCGTAGCCGTATCCGGCAGCGACCGACATCGGCGCCGCGTGCGCCGGATGGGCGTCCGTCGACGCCGGGATCAGGCGGTGGAGCTGCTGCATCTCGCGCCGCGATGCCCGCCGGAGCGGGTGGCTGCCCTCCGGCTCGTCGCGAGCGGGAAAGGCGTCGAGGAAGCCCGCGACCCAGACGGCCAGGTCGCGGATCGAGGTGAAGACGCCGCCCATCGAGGCGAGCGCCCCGTACGGATCGGTACCCTCGCGGACCAGCGCCTCGTCCTGCCGGACGTAGCCGTGAGCGAGTCGCTCCGTCGGGACCTCCTCCTCCAGGTATCCGGTCGCGGTCATGCCGAGCGGCGCGAGCATCCGGTCCCGGACGAACTCCCGGTACTCCTGCCCGGACGCGCCGGTCACCACCCGGCCGAGGATCCCGTAGCCGAGGTTCGAGTATTCGAAGATCACGCCCGGTGGCCAGGCGAACGCCGGCCCCTCGCCGAGCAGCTCCGCGAAGTCGTGGAGGGGCAGGCCCTGCTGCCGATCGCCCCATGGATCGTCGGTCGGGAGGCCGGACGACATCGTGAGCAGGTCGCGAATGGTCACCGGTCCGGAGTCGGTCGTCGGCAGCCGCCATGAGGCGAGCGCCGGCACGTGGTCGGCCACGGGATCGTCGAGGCGGAGGCGTCCCTCGTCCCGCAGGAGGAGGATCGCGGCCGCGGTGAACGATTTGGTCATCGAGGCGATCCGGTAGACGCTGTCCGCATCCGGCGGGGCGTCCTCGCCGTCCCGGATCGTCCCGGTGCCGGCGGTGTGGACCAGCTCGCCGGCGTGGATCACGCCCCACGCGACGCCTGGGACCTTCGCCTCCTCCCCGAACCGCGTCAGCCGGGCGTCGACGACCGCCAGCCGATCCTCGAACGTGGTCACCCGGCCGGCCGTTCGACGAAGACGCGGAACTCCGCGGTCTCGCGGAAGCCGATCGCCTCGTAGACCGAGCGCCCCATCGTGCTCGACTGGAGGATCGCCACCGCCGCGCCCCGCCGGCGGCCTTCGTCGATCGCGCGACGAGTGAGCGCCGCGCCGTACCCGCGCCGGCGCGCGGACTCGATCGTCGCGACGTTGTAGACGCCGACCGTGCCGTCCGCGACGAACCCCATGGCCGTCGCGACCGGCTCGTCCGCCCGGTATCCGACGAGCATCGCGGTGCCCGCGATCTCGAGGACCTGGGGACGGAGGAATCGCCGGACGAGCTCGAGCGGCATGCCGAAGCCTTCGGCGACGACCACGACGTGGTCCTCGAAGATCGAGACGTCGGACGCGAGGAGGATCTCCAGTTCGTCGGAGCGCGACGGCGTCTCGACGTCCTCCGGGATCGGCGAGAGGGCCATCGCCGGATAGGCCTCCTCCGGGTCCTCGACGAGGCCGAGATCGGCGATGAGCGGCAGGAGGGCGTCGTCCAGGCCGGCCCGGACCCGGACCTGGTACGGGCGGTCGTGGGAACGCAGGCGGTCGACCGCCCGGCGCAACGCCGCCTCGTCGGCGGGCGCGTCGAGGACGAAGGCCTGGTTGAAGAACGGGACCGGGATGTCGCCCAGGAACCAGCCGATCGCGCCGTCGCGGCCCGCTTCGGCGCCGGGCGTGACTGCCGCCCCGGCAGACCACAGGGC
>DATBPR010000350.1:0-2385 GCA_036561285.1 Candidatus Limnocylindrales bacterium
CGTGGCCGACGGCAGCCGCGCGACGTCGGTGTTCGTCAGACCCTCGCCCAGCACCCGCGCGAGGCCGGTCCCGAGGAACGTCAGCGCCAGGCCCGACACGACCTGGTCCGCTCGGAGCGAGATCGTGACGATCGCGTGGAGCAGCGCCATGAGGCCGCCCGTGATCATCGCGGCGCCCAGCCCGATCCACGGGTTGCCGGTCGCCAACGTCGCCGAGAAGCCGGCAACGGCGCCCATCAGCATCATCCCCTCGACCCCGAGGTTCAGGACGCCGGCTCGCTCGGCGAAGATCTCGCCGATCGCGGCGAAAAGCAGCACCGTGCCGGTGGCCACGCCGGCCGCGGCGATCAGCCCGAGGTCCATCAGGTGCCCGCCTCGGGCGCCGGGATGGGGGCGGGCGGGGGCGGAGCCGCCGGTGGTGCGGCAGGCGCCGCTGGAGCCGCCGTTGCGGGGGCCCGTCGCGCGATCCGCACCCGGTACCGGACGAGCACGTCCGCGACGATCAGGGTGAACAGGATGATCCCCTGGATCATCGCCGGGACTCCGGACGGCTGGATCTCGCGTCCGGCCAGGATCAGCGCCCCGAACAGGATCGACGCCACCACGACGCGGCCGGGCCGGAACTTCGCGAGGTACGCGACGATGATCGCGGTGAACCCGTACCCGGGGGAGATCTGGTCCTGGAGGCGGTGGACCGCTCCGTTCACCTCGCTCATCCCGGCGAGACCCGCGAGCGCGCCGGAGATCGCGAAGACCACGATCACCCGCTTCCCGATGTCGATTCCGGCGTAGCGGGCGGCCCGCGGGCTGTCGCCGATCAGGCGGATCTCGTATCCCCAGCGCGACCGTTCGAGCAGCAGCCACATCACGCCGGCCGCGATGAGGCCGAAGATGAACCCGAGATGGACCGTCAGCCCGCCGAAGGCCGGCACGGCGCTCGCGAAGTCCGTCAGGCGAGGCAGCCACGCCTCCTTCGGGAACGCCTTCGTCTGCTGGAAGCCCGACTCGCTCCATGCCCCGAAGACCCAGAACTGGATCCAGAACAGGGCGATGTAGTTGAGCATCAGCGTGACGATGATCTCGTTGACCCCGAGCCGGGCCTTCAGCAGCCCCGGGATCAGGCCCCACAGGCCGCCCGCGATCATCCCCGCCAGCATCATCAGCGGGATCAGGACGATCGCCGGCGTTCCGGCCGGGACGAGCGGGATCAGGACGACCGCGCTGGCGCCCCAGGCTCCGAGGAGGAACTGGCCTTCGGCGCCGATGTTCCAGAGCCGCATCCGGAAGGCGAGCGCGCAGGCCAGGCCGGTCAGGATCAGCGGCGTCGCCTTGACGAGCGTGTCCGAGAGGACGCCGATGCTCCCGAACGACGCATTCAGGATGTGGAGAAACGAGGCGATCGGGTCGCCGCCGACGATCGCGATGATCGCCCCGGCGATCAGCAGGGAGACAACCAGCGAGCCGAGCGTCAGGCCCGGCGAGAGCCAGCGGGACACCGTCAGGCGCGGCTCGAGGCGGATCGTCACGCCGGATCCCCGCTCGTCGCGGCCGTCGCGGCAACCGACTCGCCGGATGCCGCCTCGGCGCCGCCGGTCATCAGCAACCCGATGTGGACGATGTCCGCCTCGTCGCCCGGGAACGACCCGACGACCCGGCCCTCGTAGATCACGTCGACGCGGTCGGACAGGGCGAGGATCTCGTCGAGCTCCTCCGAGATCAGCAGGATCGCCGCGCCCTTCGAGCGCAGTTCGAGCAGCAGCCGGTGGACGGTCTCGATCGCCCCGACGTCGAGCCCGCGCGTCGGCTGGACCGCGACGAGCAGCCCGGGCTTCGTCTCGATCTCCCGGGCAAGGATCGCCCGCTGGAGGTTGCCGCCGGACAGGAGCCGGACCTGCGTCTCGACCGACGGCGCGGCGATCCGGTACGACTCCTTCAGCTCCTCGGCGATCCCGCGGGCGGTGTCGTCGTCCACGAGCCAGCCGCGGGCGACCGGCGCGTCGCGATAGCGCTTCATGATCAGGTTGTCGGTCAGCGAAAGGTTCGGGGCGCTCCCGACGCTCGTCCGGTCCTCGGGCACATGCGCGACCCCGCGGCGGATCACGGTGCCGGCGGACCGGTTGGCGACAGGCCGCCCGCGCACGAGGACCTCGCCCTGGCAGGGCCGGAGCCCCGTCACGACCTCCGCGAGCTCGCTCTGGCCGTTGCCCGCCACGGCGGCGATCCCGACGATCTCGCCCGCGCGCACGTCGAGCGTCACCTCGCGCAGGGCCGGCAGCCCGCGGTCGTTCTCGGCCGACACGCCCTGGACCGCGAGGACGACCTCGCCCGGCTCGAACGGCGGCTTGTCGACCACCTCGAGGACGCTCCGGCCGACCATCAGCCGCG
>DATBPR010000351.1:0-1559 GCA_036561285.1 Candidatus Limnocylindrales bacterium
CGATTCTCGCGATGGTGGCGTTTGTCGCGACGGTCACCAGCACCCAGGTCCGGGAGCCGTGGGTCCAGGTTGGAGCCGTCCTCGTCGCGAGCTTCTCCGCCGGGTCCGAGAGCCGGGACCGGACGCCGGCCGCGTTGGTCGTGCTGCTCGTGGCGAGCCTGATGGCGATCGGCTTCCTCGCCCAGGATGTCGATCCGGCCCAGTCGGTCGTGATCCCGTTCGTCGTCGTCGTGCCGTCCTGGCTCTTCGGTGACGTGGTCCGGAGCCGGCGGCTCGAGGACCTCGCCCGGACCGACGACGCGGCGCGCGTCGTCCGGGAGCAGGAGCAGCGTGTGCTTGCGGCCGTGACCCAGGAGCGCCGCCAGATGGCTCGCGAGCTCCACGACGTCGTGGCCCACGGCGTGAGCGTCATGCTCATCCAGGCCGGCGCCGCCCGACAGGTCCTTCGCTCCTCACCGGATCAGGCGGAGGAGGCGCTCCTGACGGTCGAGGCCACGGGTCGCGAGGCGATGGCGGAGCTCCGCCGGCTGCTCGGAGTCCTGAACGATGACGGCGAGGCGACATCGGTGGCGCCGCAGCCCGGGATGGACCAGCTCGGCGCGCTCGTGGATCGGGTGCGCGAGGCCGGTCTGCCGGCCGAGCTCGCGATCGACGGCACGCCGCGGTCCCTCCCCGCGAGCCTCGATACCACGATCTACCGGATCGTCCAGGAGGCGCTCACGAACGCGCTTCGCTACGCGCGTCGGGCGGCCACGCTGGTCCGGGTGACGTTCGACGACGCACAGGTCCGGGTCGAGATCCTCGACGACGGGCCCGCCGCGGCCGGCGACGCGAGCGAGGGATCCGGGCGTGGACTCGTCGGGATGCGTCAGCGGGCCGAGCAGGCCGGCGGCCGACTGGAAGCCGGGCCGCGGCTCGGAGGCGGGTATGCCGTTCGAGCCTGGCTGCCCTTCGAGCGCGTCGCCACGCCGTCGCCGGCGTCGCGGGACACGTGACGGACGTCGAGCCGGCTCCGTCCGGCGAGTCCCCGTCGACCGCGGCGGTCGCGGCCGCCCCTCCCGTCCGAGTCCTGATCGCTGACGACCAGGGGCTGGTCCGGGCCGGGTTCCGGATGATCCTCGAGGCGCAGCCGGACATCACGGTCGTCGGCGAGGCGGCTGATGGCTCCGCGGCCGTGACGCTGACACGCCGTCTTCGGCCCGATGTCGTGCTGATGGACATCCGGATGCCGGAGGTCGACGGACTCGAGGCGACGCGGCGACTGCTCGATGGCGCTCCCGGCTCGGCGCCACGGATCGTGATCCTGACGACGTTCGACCTCGACGAATACGTCTACGCCGCGCTGCAGTCAGGGGCGAGCGGATTCCTGCTGAAGGACGTGACGCCCGAGCAGCTCGTCGCCGCCGTCCGGACCGTGTCCGTCGGCGACGCGTTGCTGGCGCCCTCGATCACTCGGCGACTGGTGGAGCGATTCGCCCGTCCCGCGGCGCGCGCGACCGGCGCGCCGGTCGCGCTGACGAGCCTGACGACGCGGGAGACAGAGGTCTTCGGGCTGGTCG
>DATBPR010000352.1:0-8869 GCA_036561285.1 Candidatus Limnocylindrales bacterium
TCCAGCCGGCACGTGGTGATCCTCAAGGAGACCGACCACGATCGCTACCTTCCGATCTGGATCGGGCCGTGGGAGGCGAGCGCGATCGCGATGAAGCTCCAGGGCCTCACCGCGGACCGGCCGCTGACCCACGATCTGTTCGCGAGCGCCCTCGAGAGCCTCGGCGTGCGGGTCGACCGGGTCGTCATCTCGACCCTGGCCGAGGAGACGTACCACGCCCGCCTCCATCTCGAGCGCAACGGGGACACCTTCGAGATCGACTCGCGGCCGTCCGACGCGCTGGCCCTGGCCGTCCGGACCGGCGGCCGGATCTTCGCCAGCGAGGCGGTGCTCGAGCAGGCCGCCCTCGGGGCCGACGCCGCGGACGAGGAAGGGGAGGGTGGCGCCGAGGGAACGCCCCTCGAGTCCACCGGCGAGAGCGTGGTGGACCCGCGGCTCGACATCTTCCGCGACTTCGTGAACTCGCTCGACATCGACCCCGAGACCGGCGAAGGCCGCACGCGTCCCCAGAGCTAGGGGCTGTCGCGCATTCGCACGCCATCGCGGCGTTGCCGGCTGTGCTCCGCGCTCATGCACTTTGGGGTGCGCTCGCTTGCGGTGCTCCCCGGCGCCTTGCGCTGACGCACGCCTGCGCGACGAACGCAGTTAGCGAAACGCGGCTCAGCCGAGGATGGGTTCGCCGCGTCGCAGGGCGCGGGCGCGGTTCGACCACATCCGGAGACGCAGGAACCAGAAGTCCCGCACCGCCCGGAACACGACCGAGGGTTTCGCGCCGGTGGCGGAGCCCGCGGTCCGGGGGTAGTGCGGGACGCCGACCTGTGCGAGCGAGTGGCCCGACGCCTGGAGCTTGATCAGGAGCTCGGCGGAGAAGAATGCTCCGCCCGATTCGACCGCGATCCCCTCGAGCGCCTCGCGACGGAAGAGCTTGCACGCGCAGTCGACGTCGCGGACCCGCAGCCCGAAGAAGATCCGGTTGGCGAGCTTGTAGGCCCGCGCGTAGACGGTCCGGACGAGCGGGTCCGCCCGCTTGATCCGGAAGCCGACGACGGCGTCGGGCACGTCGGCCTCCGCCATCCGATCGATCAACCGCCCGACGTCGGCGACATGGAACTGGCGGTCGCCGTCGGTAAACGAGACGTGCTCGTAGCGGGCGGCCCGGAAACCGGATCGGAGGGCGGCGCCGTAGCCCAGGTTCGTCGGGTGATGGACGGCGCGCACGATGCCAGGGTTGGCCGCCGTCAGGTCGTCGGCGATCCGCGGGGTCGCGTCCTTCGAGCCGTCGTCGACGATGACGATCTCGAACGTGTCGGCGAGCGACGGCAGGGTCTCGAGCGCCTCCGCGACGAGCCCCTCGAGGTTCGCCTCCTCGTTGTGGGCAGGGAAGAAGTAGGAGAGGCGAGGCAGGCGCGCGCTCCCGCTCCGCGCGCCCGAGGCAGGGGCCGGCGCCGGCGCGACGGCCGTCACTGGATCGCCGCGCAGGCGGCCGGCGCCGGGGCGGATCCCGGCTGGGCCTCGCCACCGGGCAGCGGCAGGACCTGGATCAGGTTGCCGCCCATCGAGCCGCCTGCGGGCACGAGCTGGAACCGGCCGGTCAGGGTCGGCAGCTCCCAGTCGCCGTTCCGGATCAGGTAGACGGGGCGCGTCGGCAGGTACAGGTCGATCACCTGGTCGAGCTCTCCGTAGCCACAGTCGAGACGGGTCCGATCATCGATGATCGCGACGTCCGGCCGCCTGCCGTCGACGATCGTGGCATACCAGAGGGGTGTCGAGAACGACCACCACGAGAGGACGACGGCGTTCGGAGCGAGGGTCGACAGGATCTCGTCGGTCCAGACCTGGGCGGCCCGGTCGCCGGTCCGGTCGACCAGGTTGGCCCGCCCGGAGAACGACAGGACGGTCGGAACCAGGAGCACGAGCGCGAGCCCGCCCAGCCCGATCGAGCGCAGCGCGGCGCGGCTCGGCGCCGCGATCCCCCGCGGGCGATCGCCGTCCCCGCGCCCGACCAGCCAGTCGATGACCGACCCGGCGAGGATCGCCAGCCAGGTCCAGGCGATCAACACGGGGCCGATGTAGTAGCGGTCGATCGCGCCGTCCGGGTAGACGGAGTTGAAGAAGCAGGTGAGGACGAGCGTCGTGCCGCTCAGGAGCGCCCAGCGCGGCTGGCGGAAGCCGGTGACGATGAACGCGAGGAGCGCCAGCGGCGCCAGCGGCCCGAGCTGGGTCACGGCCATGTCGACCAGGGCGACGATGCGCCCGCCGGCGTTCGCGAAGGGATCGGTGAGCCAGCCGTGGAACTGGGCGCCCAGGGTGACGTACCAGAAGCCGGACCAGGTGCTCGGGTCGGCGTAGACGAAGGGGGCCTTCAGCCAGCCGGCGCGAAGGATCATCTCGAAGCGTACGAGGACGGTCGGGATCGCGAAGGCGGCGATGCACGCAGCGATGAACCGCCGGCGGCGCACGATGCCGGGCTCGACGGCGAGGACGAAGAGCAGGATCCCGGGGCCGAGCAGCAGGGTGAGCGAGTGGTTGCCGACCGCCAGCCCGGTCACGATCGCGGCGGCGATGAGGAGACGGTCACCCGTCCGGGGGTTCGTCGCGGGCCGGACCTCGGCGTCGATCGCGCTGCCGCGCCGAGACTCTTCCCAGCGGACCAGCAGCCAGAGGATGATCGCGAGCAGGGCGAAGTGGAGGGAGTGCGGATCGGCGTGGGTCCCCACGGCCCAGACGATCGGGGTCAGCGCGATCCCGATCCCGCCGGCGACGCCCAGGGCGATCGAGCCGCTCAGGCGACGGACGAGATCGACCGAGAAGGCCGCCCCGACCGCGACGAGGATCGCCGACAGGACGTTCATCCGGAGGGCGGCCTCGCCGAGCGGCTGCAGCAGCACGGACGCGAGCCACCCGACGAGGACGTAGGTCGGATAGCCCGTCGGGTGTGCGGTGCCCATGACCGGGCCGACCATCTGGAACTCGGCCGTGTCCCAGAACCCGATGCCCGGCATCAGCCGCCACAGCGACGCCCCGAGGGCGAGCACGCCGACGCCGATCGCGGCCAGCCACACAAGCAGGACGCGGCCGTCGCGCGTCACCTCCCGCTCGGCCTCGTTCGGCCTGGCCGCGGCGGTCGTGGTCGCGGCCGCGGCGGCGGCGGTCGAGCCGGAGGTCACCGTGCTCACCAGCCGAGTGCGTCGCCCCAGGCGACGCCCCAGAAGTTGACGAGGACCGAGACGACGATCAGGGCGATCGAGCCGGCGACCGCGAGCTGGGCGGTGATCGGCCAGGATCCTCGGCTCCGGGCCCACTGGACGACGCGCTCCAGACCGAGGGCCACGAGGAGCAGCGCCCACGGCGCGAAGTCGTTCGCGAACCGATAGCCGAACTGGACCCAGCCCTGGCTGAAGTGCATCAGGTTCACGACCGCGATGAGGAGGACGGCGATCGAGGCGCCCGTGACGACCCGGACGTGGGCATAGCCCCAGCGCACCGCCGGCAGGACCAGGAGGTAGGCCGGGCTCGTCAGGAGGAGGCTCATGCCGGTGTCGCGCGGCAGCAGCAGCGGGCAGTCGGGGTTGAACAGGCCGCGGACGGAATCGGGGCTCGTGCAGAGCGGCCCGCCCGTGCCCAGGGCCGCCGGGACGACGTCCGGCAGGAAGACCGGGGTGTTCAGGAACATGATCGCGAAATTCTGGGGCAGATAGCGGATGTCCTCGATTCCCCAGTCGATGTGGTAGTTCAGCGGCTGGTAGAAGGCCGCCTCGAGCTCGTACAGGTGCTGGTAGCCGGGATGGAGCAGGCTACCTGCCGTCACGAGGTTGTAGACGCCCAGGGCGGCCAGCGGGATCCCCGCCCCGAGCGCGGCGGACCAGCCGCGGCGCAGCCACGACCCACCGCCGCCCACGAAGAGGAAGAACGGCGCGGCGAAGATGATCGTGAGACGCGACGTGCAGGCCAGTCCGAACAGGAGACCGGCGAGGACCTGGCGGCCGTCTGGGACGAGCCAGGAGAGCCCGGGTCGCCCGCGCGTGCTCGAGGCCGGGCCCGACGCGGGGTCGACGCGCGCGGAGTCGCCGGCGGCCCTCGGCGGCGCAGGGCCATCGTCGCGGAACGCCGCCCCGCGGTCGGCGCGCAGCGCCACGCCGATCGCGAGGAAGGCCAGGGCCACCGCCAGGACGTGAGCCTGGTACCACGTCGTCCCGAGCTGGGCGGCGTACCAGAACACCGTCCCGAAGCCGAAGAACACGCTCGCGGCCGCCCGGACCCATGTCCGCACCGGCAGGTAGCCGAGCGCCCACCAGGCCAGCCCGACGTCGAGCGCGCCGAGGACCGCGAAGATCAGCTGGCCGTTGGTAGCGAGCCCCCAGAGCGCGACGAACGGCAGCAGGAGGATGGCCGGCAGGGGCGGGAAGGGAACCAGAGCCCGGGATACGCCGTCGCTGGAGGCGACGGGCAGGACGTCCTGGAAGAAGGCGTTGCCCAGCGAGGCGCCGGCCGGGGGAACCGGGTAGCGGATCGCGGCCTGTCCCTCGAGGAACGCCATGGCCTGCCAGGTGAAGTGGTTGTAGTAGCGATCGGGATGACTGACGGTGTAGACGACCAGGGCGATCGCGACGAGGCAGGCGGCTCCGACGACCGTGACGAACGTCGACGACGGGTAGGAGTTCGGGCTGGCAAGCGGCGACCGACCCTGTGCTACCCTGCGATCCACCTCAACGCTCGTTCGGGGAGATCCATCCCGTGACGTCCGGCCGCGCTCCGGACGGACCGAGCCGGGGCGCGGACGCGCCGACGCGGACCAGCGGGACGCGAGATGGCATCGGCGCGATCGTCGCGATCCTCGCGCTTGGCCTCGTCTTCCGGGTCATTCTCGCACAGCTGAATCCGGGCTCGGGGTTCCGGGTCGATCTGGGCTCGTTCCAGGGCTGGGCCTCGAACCTCGCCGAGCAGGGCCTCCAGGGGTTCTACGACCGGCCCTTCTTCCACGACTACACGCCCGGCTATCTCTATGTCCTGTACCTGGTCGGGCTCGTCGGACAGCAGGCCGGCCACCTCGTCGACCTGATCAAGATCCCGCCGATCCTCTCCGACATCGCGATCGCCTGGCTCGTCTGGTCGATGGCCCGGGAGATCGGCGTCGGGAAGCGGTCCGCCCTCGTCGGCGCGGCCCTCGTCGTCGCCAACCCGGTGACGTGGTTCGATTCTGTCCTCTGGGGCCAGGTCGACTCGTTCGGTGTCGTCTTCCTGCTGCTGGGCCTGCGCTCGCTGTGGCGCGACCAGCCGGAGCGGGCCGCGATCTGGACCGTGATCGCCGCCCTGATCAAGCCGCAGCTGGCGATCCTGGCCCCGCTCGTCGCCGTCGTGACGATCCGCCGGGCGCTCTGGCCACCGAAGCCCGTGCTCGCGGTCGCATCCGGTGAGGGGGCCGACGCGGCCACCGTGACCGACGGCGACGCCGAGATCGAAGAGGCCGAGGGTGGCGGCTGGCTCGGCGCGTTCCGGCGATGGGAGCGCCGGACGGATCGGCCGATCCGGATCCTCACCACCGGTGTCGCCGGCCTCCTGACCGCGGTCGTCCTGTGCTTCCCGTTCGGGCTCTCGGTGCTCGAGCCGGGGTCCAACGGCCAGCTCTTCCACTCGGGCCTGATCGAGCAGGTCTTCAAGACGGCCGGCGGCTACCCGTACGCCAGCGTCAACGCCTACAACCCGTGGGCCCTCGCCACGGTCGGTGGCACCGCCGGCGCGGGTGGAACCGGGGTGGCGGAGAACAGCGGCTGGGCCTGCGACACGATCATCCTCAACGCCGCGCCGGGCGACCCCTCCTGTCCGGAGGCGGTGATGATCGCGGGGATCCCGGCCGTCTACGTCGGCGCGGCCCTCCTGATCGCGGCGTTCGTGCTCGTCGCGATCGTGGTCGCGCGGCGACCGGACCCGCCGACGATCCTCATCGGGCTGGCGGTGCTCGCGGTCGCCTTCTTCTTCCTCCCGACGCGCGTCCACGAGCGCTACCTGTACCCATTCGTCGCGCTCGGGGCGATCCTCGGAGCCGCGTCGCTTCGCTGGCGGGTCGCCTACCTGATCCTGGCGGCAACCACGTTCCTGAACATGTACGTCGTCCTCACGACGCTCTACCCGGACAACCCCGGCATCCACGACTGGCTGGGGATCGGCGCCGCGCTGCGCGGCAAGGAAGGCGTGACGGCGATCGCGCTCGTCGGCACGGTCGCCGCGGTCTGGGTCTTCGCTCAGCTTCGGCCCCGCGCGGTCGATGCGTTCGAGGACGAGATCGACGAGAGCGCCGCGGACGACTGGGACGAGGAAGAGCTCGACGACGAGGCGGCCCCGGCCGGGGCACGGGCCGGGGCGGGCGCCGGGGCCGTCGGGGCTGCCTCCATGTCGGCGTTCGCCTCCCGCGGCGGGGCCTCGGGCACCGGACTGGCCGGCGCCGGGTTCGGGGCCGGCGGCGCAGCGGGTGCGATCGCGATCTCCCGGACGGCCGACCCGGCGATGCCCACCTGGCACGACTCGCCGTCCTTCACGGAGCTCGGCCCCATCGGCTGGTTCCGGGCGAAGCTCGCGGAACGACCGGTCCGGCCGGATCGGTCGAAGGAGCTCGACGCCGAGGCGGGCGGTCGCATCGACAGGCTCGATGTCTGGATCCTGGTCGTCCTCGTCGTCTCGATCCTCGGCATCCGGATGTTCCGGCTCTCGGAGCCGTACCAGATGCACTTCGACGAGGTCTACCACGCACGGACGGCGACCGAGTTCCTCCAGGACTGGCGGTACGGGGAGGAGCACGACATCTACGAATGGACGCACCCGCACCTCGCCAAGTACGCCATGGCCGGCGGGCTCGTCGCGTGGGGCGACAACCGGGTCACCGCCACCGCGAACCTGGGCGTGCCCGTGGTCGACGCGGCCATCGAGCCGCGACGCGACGACCCGGCTCTGGGCGGAGACACCGGCGGTGACCGGGTGGATGTCGTCACCGGCACGGAGGTCCGCTCGTACGATCTGTCGACCCGGAAGCTGATCGCGACGATCCCGCTGCCCGGCGCTCGGGCGATCGCGATGGACGACGACGGTCTCCGGCTGGTCGTCGGGACCGACGACGGCTCGATCTGGACGATCGACGCCACCGCGCTCGACACGGTCAGCGGCGTGGGCAGCGCCGCGCTCCCGCAGCCGGAGTCGCTCGGCAAGGTCGACCACGCGGTCCGCCGCGTCTTCGTCCCGGCGGCCGGCGGCGCGGTGCTGGTCGAGACGAGCGACGACCGGGTGATCACCCTCGACGGGACCACCGGCCAGATCCGCGGCACGGTCCAGCTCCAGGCGGCCGGAGATCTCGCCCCGGGCGGCACCGCTCCGGTCGTCAACGCGGCCCCGGGTGCGGTCGCCGATCCGAAGGCCGCCGCATCGACCCTCGCCTCGATCGTCGGCGGCAGCGCGAAGACGTACGAGGACCGGCTCCGGAGCGGCGGAGACGTCACGATGGTCGCCCGGGTCACGAACGCGGACCAGCGGACAAAGGTCGACAACGCGATCAAGACGGGGTCGCTCGCCGGGCTGACGGTCGACGACGCCCCGCTCGTGGCCGTCGCCGACGCGAAGGGCGTCGAGCTGATCGATCCGACGACCGGGGGCCTCGTCTCGACGGTCGACGTGGGCGCGCCGGCTCACGGCCTGGCCCTCGCCACGGTCGACGACGCCCTGCTCTACGTCGCGACGGACCCCCAGCCCACGACGGGCGCGCCGGGACGGATCGCGTTCGTGGCGACCGGCGGCGACCTCGCGAAGAACGGGCCCGTCTACACGACCTCCATGCCCATGCCCGGCCCGGTGACCCGCGTCCTCTACAACGACGCGACGGAGATGGTCCATGTTCTCGGCCGGACGCCGGACGGCAAGTCGTCGACGATCTACGTGATCGAGACCCACGCCAAGGCGGTCTTCGCCGACGCGGCTCTGCCGTTCGACCCGTCCGCGTGGGTCATGGACGACGCCCGAAACGCGCCGACCGACGACCGGGAGCAGATCCTCACGTTTGCTCCGACGGGCGAGGTCGCGAGCGTCGACGTCGGCCACAACGAGTTCGCCTGGCGGCTGCCCGGTGTCCTGGCCGGGGCCGGGATGGCGGCCTTCCTGTACCTGCTCGCAAGGATCCTCTTCCGCCGCCGGTCCGTCGGCGTCCTCGTCGCGGTCATCTCGCTCGTCGACGGGATGTTCTTCGTCCAGTCGCGGATCGGGATGAACGACTCGTACGTCGGGCTGTTCATCGTCGCGGCCTACACGATCTTCGCGGCCCTCTGGATGGGCTCGATCCGGTTCCGTGGCGCGTTCTGGGTGCTCATGCCCGTCGTCGGCGCGCTGCTCGGCCTGGGGCTCGCCTCGAAGTGGGTGGCCCTCTACGCCCTCGGCGGGATCGCCCTCCTGATCATGGCCCGGAGCGCGCTCGGGCGGCTGCTGACCATCCTCGCCCTCATCGGGATGACGGCGGTCCTCGGCTACCTCGCGATCAACGTCCCCGCAGGGACCGGCTTCGGCAACCTGCCGTTCGTCGCGATCATGGTCGCCCTCACGGTCGCGGCGGTGATCGCCAACGTCGCCCACCCGATCTCCTGGTCGCTCGACGAGACGCGCTTCGCCGTCGGTGCGCCGATCGTCCTCGGCGGCGTCGCGATGCTCGCCCTGATCGCGACCGGCAAGGCGACGCCGGTCGCCACGGTCGGCGCCTCCGGCCTGGGCTCGTTCGTGACGACGCCGATGGCGGTGGCCGCGGCGACGTTCCTCCTCGGTCCGATCGCGTGGGCCGCGTTCGCGATGGCCGGCCGGATCGGGTTCGGGCCGCTCGCGCCCGCCCCGGCGCCCGACGAGC
>DATBPR010000353.1:0-3896 GCA_036561285.1 Candidatus Limnocylindrales bacterium
TGCACTGGAGGCAGCGGGTCGACTCTGCGACGACCTCCTCGCGGGTGTACGGGATCTCGTACTCGATGTAGCTGTCGTTCCGGACGTGGGCCGGCATCGCCTTCAGCCGGTAACGCGGGTCCTTCTGCTCGCTCGTGAACGGCACGATCGAGAGGAACTCCGGCTGCGGCTCGGCCAGCTGCTGGCGGGTCTTGATCGTCGACAGGTCGAAGCCCTTCAGGTAGGCATCGACCGCGTAGGCCGAGCGGCGGCCCTCCGCGACCGCCTGGACGACCGTCGCCGCGCCGACCCGGACGTCGCCGCTGCCGAACACGCCGGGCCGGTCCGTCGCGAACGTGACCGCGTCCGCCTTGAGGCGCTTGTTGCGGGTCGCCTGCGGCCCGTCGGAGCCGGGCCCGATCCACGTCAGGTCCGGCCCCTGGCCGATCGCCAGCAGGATCCGGTCGCAGGGGATCGTGAACTCCGTCCCGGGCGCGGGCTCCGGCCGGCGCCGCCCGGAAGCGTCGGGCTCGCCGGGCTTCATCCGGATGAACTCGCAGCCCGTGACGTTGCCCTTGGCGTCGGTGATGACCCGGGTCGGTCCGGCCTGGAAGATCGCGGTGACGCCTTCCTCGATCGCCTCGTGGACCTCATTCGCCGCGGGCATGTCCTTCATGTCGCGGCGGTAGACGAGCGTCACCTCCGAGGCGCCCTGGCGGATCGACGTCCGCGAGCAGTCCATCGAGGTGAAGCCGCCGCCGATGACGACGACGCGCTTCCCGGCGTGGCCGGGGTATGGCAGTCCGAGGGTCGCGGTCCGGAGGTACTCGAGGCCGTCGAGGACCTCGTCGGCGTCCTCGCCCGGGACGCCGAGCTTGTTCGTGTCGTAGCAGCCGATCGCGACGAGGACCGCGTCGAAGCCCTGGTTCTGGAGGTCGTCGAGCCCGAAGTCCCGGCCGAGGCCCGCGTTGCAGACCATCTTGCCGCCGAGCCGCGTCACGGACTCGTACTCGGCCTCGAGGACCTCGACCTTCGGCAGGCGGTACTGCGGGATCCCGTAGCGGAGCATCCCGCCCGGCGCCGGGTCGCGCTCGAAGACGGTGACGTCGTGGCCGGCGATCAGCAGGTAGTAGGCGGCGGCCATGCCGGCCGGCCCGGAGCCGATGACGGCGGCCTTCCGGCCGGACTTCGCCTGGACCTCGAACGGGACGGGCGGATCCTCCCCGTCGTCGAGCATCGACTTGATGACCTGGTCGCCGGCATACCGGTGCGAGTCGCGGATCGCGATCGCCTCGTCGACCTCGTCGCGCCGGCAGTGCTCCTCGCACGGTGCCGGGCAGACCCGGCCGAGGACGCTGGGGAACGGGATCGTCCGCTTGAAGATCCGGGTCGACTCGCGGAAGTTCGCCTCCGCGTTGGCCTTCAGGAAGCCCGGGATGTCGATGTGGCTCGGGCACTTGTTCTGGCAGGGCGGCAGGCAATAGGCGTTGTGGTCCGAGAAGATCAGCTCGAGGTTCGTCCGGCGCAGCCGCCGGACCTCCTCGGTCTGGGTCTGGACCTTCATCCCGTCCTCGCACGAGCGCGAGCACGAGATCGGCGGATGCTCCTCGCCCTCGACCTCGACGACGCACATCCGGCAGGCCCCGAAGCCGGGCAGCTTGGGCTCGTAGCAGAGGGTGGGGATCTCGATCCCGTTGTCGCGGCAGACCTCGAGGATCGTCTGGCCCTCGAAGCCCTCGACGACGCGGCCGTCGACCTCGATCCGGATCCGCGGCGCGGACTGCGGCCGTTGCGGCGACTGCGTCGTGATGAGGCGCTCGGCGAGGCTGTCGTCGAACGGCTCGATCGTGTTCGTTTCGACGTAGGGGCGCGGCAGGAGGTCGGTCATCGTCTCGTCAGTGGGCGGCTGCGCCCGCGGCGACCGCGATCGGCCGACAGACGCCGGCCGGGCACGAGCTCCGCAGGATGTGCTCGTCGAGCTCGGACTGGAAGTATCGCATTCCACTCGCGAACGGGAGGGTGGCCAGACGCTCGTGGTCGCACAGGGCGGACCCCACGATGTCGGCCGAAAGGTCGGCCAGGAGGTAGCCGTCAGTGGGCTTCGGGACGCCCGTCGCGATGCGGTCGCCGATCTCGCTGACCCGGCGCAGACCGATCCTGCAGGGGATCGTCTTCCCGCATGCCTCGTCGGCGCAGTAACGGGTCAAGAGGCGCGCCAGGTCCACGATGCAGGCGCGTTTGTCGGCGGCCACGATAGAGCCCGAGCCGACGTGGGCGCCGACGGCGCGGAGCGCCTCGAACTCGTACGGCGTGTCGGCGAAGGCCGCCGGCAGGATGCCGCCCGAGGGGCCGCCGACGAGGATCGCCTTCAGGTTGCGGTCGGACTCCTTGCCGGCCAGGGCGAGGATGTCCTTGAGCGGCGTCCCGATCGGGACCTCCGCGACGCCGCCGCCGGCCGGCGTCCGGATCGAGACGAGGATCGTGCCGGGGCTCGACTTCGAGCCGATCGCGGCGAAGGCCTCGGCGCCGTTGGCGAGGATCCACGGGACCGCCGCCAGGGTCTGGACGTTCTGGACGACCGTCGGGCGGCCGAACAGGCCGCGGGTCGCGGGCTGGGGCGGACGCTGCTCGGGCTGGCCGCGCTTCCCCTCGAGGGCCTTGAGGAGGACCGTCTCCTCGCCCAGCATGTACGCGCCCTGGACGGGCCGGACGGACAGCTCGATCGTCTGGCCGGAGCCGAGGGCGTCGGCGCCGGCGATGCCCGCCTCGTTCAGGCGCTCGATCGCGGTCTCGAGCATCCGGATCGCATCGGTCGCCTCGGACCGGACCGCGACGATCGCCTCGTCGGCACCGATCGCGACGGCTGCGATCAGGACCCCCTCGAGGACGCCATACGGATTCCGCTCGAGGAGCGTCCGATCGGTCTGGGACGACGGGTCGGCCCCGTAGCCGTTCGCGACGACGACGCGGCGGCCGATCGAGCGATCGCCGCTGCCCGTGCCCGCGGCGACGACATCCGGGGGGGCGGCATTCGCGGCCACCCGCCACTTCTCGGCGGTCGGGAAGCCGGCACCACCGCGGCCGCGCAGCCCGGACGCGGCGACCGTCGCGATCGTCCCCTCGGAGCCGAGCTCGCGGATCGCCCGCTCGAGCGCGGTGAAGGCGCCTGCCTCGCGCGCGGCGGCGAGATCGAGCGGATCCGCGTTGCCGCGCGGGAGCAGGATCGCCGGCCAGGATCGTGGCGTCCGGAGGATCGTGGGCATCGTGGGTTCGGCTGGCCTCAGGCCCGCGCCTGGCCTGCGAGGGACGCATCGAGCCCGGCGAGGAACGAGGTCTCGCGGCCGGCGCGCGCGCTGGCGGTCGCCTCGGCCAGGGGCTCCGCCGCGACCGGCTCGAAGCGCAGGTGGCGGTAATACGAGGCCGTGCCGTAGATCATCGCGTACCAGGCTCCGGTCTTCTGGCTGATCAGCTTCAGGGCCGCGACCGGCAGGTGGCCATACGCCGCCTGGGTCGCCTCGAGGATCTCGAGCATCCGCTTCGGGTCGTGGTCGTAGCGATCGAGGATCGCCTCGAGCTCCTCGGGATGGATCGGGTCGAAGTGGGCGTACGCCTGGTCCGGGACCGGCCGGCCGGACCGGCGCATGGCGGACTCGTCGCGCCGCTCGCCGTAGGTCTCCGGGGCGCCCCAGTGGATGTGGTAGCGGCCCTTCGTGTCGATGCCGCCCATGTCGATGCACTCGATCGGGCAGGCCTGGGCGCACTGGAAGCACGTCTCGCACTTCAGCGTGCCGTACTCGTCGTAGAGGAGCTGGAGCCGGCCGCGGAACTTCGGCGGGACGTCGAGGCGCACCTCGGGGTACTTGATCGTCGCCTTCGGCTCGAAGAACTTCTTCAGCGTCAGGGCCATGCCGTGGACG
>DATBPR010000354.1:0-2535 GCA_036561285.1 Candidatus Limnocylindrales bacterium
CACTCTAGGCGGCGAATTTCCTCGCTGTCAATCCCGAAGCTCGTCCAGACCGAAATCAACCTCGGCGAACCTCGCTATTCGGGCCGAGATCGCGCCAGATCCTGCGCGCGAAACTTTCGCTCGCCATCGCAGGTCGTTACACTGCCGGCATGACGACTGCCCTTCCGTCACCCCGGCGGCGGCCGGCCCAGACGACGATCGCGGACATCGCCCGGCAGGCCGGCGTTTCGGTGCCCACGGTCTCGAAGGTCATCAACGGCCGATCGGACGTCTCCGTGGAGACCCGCCGTCGCGTCGAGGAGGCGATCCAGGCGGGAGGGTACCGTCGAACCCCGCGCGGCGTCCGCCGCTCTCCGATCCTCGAGGTGCTCTTCCACGGTCTTGACAGCGAATGGGCGCTCGAGATCGTCCGCGGCGTCGAGCGAGTCGCCGTCGCCAACGACCTGGCGCTCGTCGTCTCGGACATGCACGGCCGCTGGACGCCGGGCCGCGGCTGGATCGAGGGAGTCGTCGCCCGCCACCCCACGGGCGTGATCGCAGTCTTCTCCGACCTGAGCGAGTCGATGCGCCAGCAGCTGGCTGCGCGCGGGATCCCGTACGTGGTGGTCGACCCGACCGGCGAGCCGCTCCATGACACTCCGTCCGTCGGAGCGACGAACTGGAACGGCGGGCTGGCCGCGACGCGTCATCTGCTCGGGCTCGGCCATCGGCGGATCGCCGTCCTCGGCGGCCCGGACTGGATCCTGTGCAGCCGCGCCCGGATCGACGGCTATCGCTCGGCGATGGCCGAGGCCGGCGCCACGATCGATCCCTCGCTGATCAGCTACGGCAAGTTCGAGGTCGAAGAGGGCATCGACCGGGGGCGCGCGCTGCTCCGGCTCGCGGACCGGCCGACGGCGATCTTCGCGGGCAACGACCTCCAGGCCCTCGGCATCTACCAGGCCGCACGCGAGGCGCGGCTGCACATCCCGGAGGACCTGAGCGTTGTCGGCTTCGACGACCTGCCGGTCGCCCAGTGGGTGGGGCCGCCGCTGACGACCGTTCGCCAGCCGCTGATGGACATGGCGACGACGGCCGCCGAGATGGTCGTGGCGATGGCCGGCGGGTCGGAGCCGGCCCAGACACGGGTCGAGCTGTCGACGGAGCTGGTCGTCCGGGAGAGCACCGCGCCGCCGGCCTGACGCACGTCGCGAGGCAGAAGCCACGCGCCGCGCCCGCGATCTGTCCATCCAGTCATCCGAGGACTAATAGCGGGCCTTTCGGGGTGTTCGGCGCCCTCACGGTGGCGGACTCACGCACGAATCACGGCGCGGCGATTCTTCCTGGACGGCTGAACCTGCGCGAAGAGTCCCCGGAAGACTGGTTGACCACCTTGGGCGAAACCCACGCCTACGTCAGACGGTCGTCGGCTCCGCCGCTGCGTCCGTTGTATGGGCGCGTTCGTGCCAGCTCTCCAGCATCGACTCGATCTTCGGCGGGAGCCGGAAGTTGCCGTTCTCGTCGACGGGCCTGCCGCGGCCGCCGAAGCGGTACGGGTGGCCGTGGCCGTGACCGGCGAACCCCGCGGGGCCCGTTCCTGATTCCCACATTGCCCGGCGACGGCTGGCCCCCTTGGCGATGATCACGGCTGCGGGAATGAGCAGCAGCAGCCCCTTGAGGCTCCCGCCCTTTCGTCGTTCATTCATGGTCGTCCTCCGACCTCCTGGTGTCGGGGCCTGAGCAGGCTGCTCGCCCTCGATGACGACCACTCTCGCCGGGAGATGTGGAGCAGGCGTGGAGGCGCCGCGGAGATGTTTCCTCGAAACGAACGCTTCGTGGCTCGTCACCCGCTCGATCTGTCTTCCGGCAGGCCTGGTCGGTTGGCGGCAAGCGTCGCGCTACACTCCTTCGACCTTCACGCGTTCGCCTAGAGGGAGCCGGCAGGCGTGGATACCGGTCGTCGCGCCGAGGGCAGCAAGCCCGATCCCGATCCGAACCCGAACGAGGCCATGTGGCGGGCGATCCTCGATGGCACGGATCCGGTCTACGCGCGGAATCGGGGCCGCCTGAAGCACCTCCCTGGTGCGCCGCGTTGCAAGATGTGCGCGGCGCCATTCGGCGGCCCGGCCGGCATCCTGATGCGGTGGCGCGGTCATGCGCCGTGGCCGAACAACCCGGACTACTGCGGCGCCTGCTTCCAGCTGCTCGATCGCTACCACGGCGGCGCGGAGATCGAATCGTCGTTTCTGTTCGCCGACATCCGCGGCTCGACGACCCTTGCGGAGGGGATGTCGCCGACGGCGTTCCGGACGCTGCTCGACCGCTTCTACGACGTGGCTGTGCGTGTTCTCGTCGCCCACGACGGCATCGTCGACAAGTTCGTCGGCGACGAGGTCGTTGGAATCTTCATCCCGGCGCTCGCTCACGACGAGCATCCGGCGTCCGCCATCGCCGCGGCGCGTGCCCTGCTCGAGGCGACGGGCCATGACGGTCCAGGCGAGCCGTGGCTGCCAGTGGGGGTCGGCGTCGCGACGGGAACGGCATTCGTCGGATCGG
>DATBPR010000355.1:0-2535 GCA_036561285.1 Candidatus Limnocylindrales bacterium
GTGCCAGAAGCCGCGGATACGCGGTCTCCTGGCCTGGTCCGCGGTCCATTGGCACCCCGGACGTTCGAGTGATGCCCAACCGGGAGCCGAGCCGTCATTTGCCGGGTTGACAGCCGTACTTAGTGAGTACTAAGTTACCCGCGATGTCACCGACCGCGACCACCTCGAACCCCACGGCCCGCCCGGGCCGGATGACCGCCGACGAGCGGCGCGACGCGATCGTCGCAGCCGCCGTCGAGGAGTTCGCGACCGGCGGCCTCGTCGGCGCCTCGACCGAGGCGATCGCGAGAGAGGCCGGCGTCAGCCAGCCGTACGTGTTTCAGCTGTTCGGGACGAAGAAGGGCCTCTTTCTGGCCGTCGTCCGGCGCTGCTTCGGCCGGACCCGTCTCGCCTTCGAGGACGCTGCCGGGAACTACGTCCCGGACCAGAACCCCGACTGCAACACCGTCCTCCAGGCGATCGGCCAGGAGTACATGCGTCTGCTCGCCAACCGGACGAACCTGCTCGTCCAGCTCCAGGCCTACGCGGCGTGCGCCGATCCGGACGTCCGCGCCGTCGTCCGCGAGGAGTTCGCCGCCCTGCACCGTCGCGTCCGCGAGCTGTCGGGCGCAAGCGCGGAGGAGCTCCAGGACTTCTTCGCGCACGGCATGCTTCTCAACGTCGCCGCTGCGTTCGAGGTGGGCACCTCGACCGACAAGCACTGGCTGCTCGAAAACCTCGAGGGCGGTGCTTGACGAACCATCCATGAGGCCCGGACGGCCCTCGTCATTTGCCGTCTGTATCTAGTGAGCAATCACTAAGCAACCGTCTCGCAACCCTGTCAGACCAGCAGCAGCATCAGGAGCGAACCGTGGCCCAGTCCAGCCCCGCACCCAGCCATCGAGTCGTGTGGACGTTCGCGATCAGCTCGATCGCCCTGTTCATGGCGGCGCTCGACAACCTCGTCGTCACCACCGCTCTGCCCGTCATCCGCCAGAGCTTCGCGGCCGGCCTGTCCGAGCTCGAGTGGATCGTCAACGCCTACACCCTGACCTTCGCCGTGCTCCTGCTCACCGGCGCCGCCCTCGGCGACCGATTCGGCCGGAAGCGCATGTTCATCGTCGGCCTCGCGATCTTCACCGCCGGGTCGGCGTTCGCCGCCCTGTCGTCGTCGGTCAACATGCTGATCGCGGCCCGGGCGATCCAGGGCGTCGGCGGCGCGATCGTCACCCCGCTGACCCTCACCATCCTCTCGGCCGCGGTGCCGAAGGAGCGGCGCGCCGTCGCGCTCGGTCTGTGGGGCGCCGTCGGCGGCCTCGCGATCGCGATCGGCCCACTGGTCGGCGGCGCGGTCGCCGAAGGCCTCGCCTGGCAGTGGATCTTCTGGCTCAACGTGCCGATCGGCCTGATCGCGATCCCGCTCGCGATGGTCTTCCTCACCGAGACCTACGGCCCGAAGCAGCGGCTCGACCTGCCCGGCCTGGCGATCATCACGGCCGGCCTGTTCTCGCTGGTCTACGGCCTCGTCCGCGGCAACGACCTCGGCTGGGACGATCCGCAGATCGTCGCCGCGCTGGCGCTCGGCGTCGTCGGGATCCTCGCCTTCATCGGCTGGGAGGCCCGCACCCGCGAGCCGATGCTGCCCCTCCGGCTCTTCCGGTCGCGGACATTCAGCGCCGCGAACGGCGTCTCGCTCCTGATGTACTTCGGGATGTTCGGGTCGATCTTCCTGCTCGCCCAGTTCTTCCAGGTCGTCCAGCACTACAGCCCGTTCCAGGCTGGTCTCCGGACGCTGCCGTGGACACTGATGCCAATCTTCGCCGCACCGACCGCCGGGATCCTCTCGACCCGGATCGGGACCCGGCCCCTGATCGTGGCCGGGATGGTGCTCCAGGCGGTGGCGCTGTTCTGGCTCTCGGCGATCGTCACGCCGACCGTCGACTACGCCCTGATCGTGCCCGCGTTCATCGTCGCCGGCATCGGCATGGGCTTCTACTTCGGCCCGATGGCCAACGTCGTCCTGTCGGCCGTCCGGTCCGAGGAGGAGGGCAAGGCGTCGGGGGCGAACAACGCGATCCGCGAGATCGGCGGCGTGTTCGGCATCGCGGTCCTGGCGGCGATCTTCGCGGCCAACGGCTCCTATCAGACCGGCCAGGCCTACGTCGACGGGATGCTTCCGGCGCTGCGGATCGGCGCCGTCGTGGTCGCGGTCGGCGCGGTGGTCGCGCTGGCGATCGGGTCCCGTGCCCGCTCGACGGCCGAGGTCACCGCTCCTTCGCCCGACGGCGGCGTGCCGGAGCTCGACGCCGCCGCGGCCTAACTCCTCCCCTCCTCCACTCGAGCCCGGTCGGCCTCGTGCCGGCCGGGCTCGTTCGCGTCCGGCGTGCGCCTCGCGCGCCCGCCTCCGACGCCCGCCCGCCTCCGACGCCCGCCGCCCCGACCCACTGGCACGTTCGACGTGCGAACGGAGCGGGTTTCCTGCCTCATGCAGGCGAATCCGCACGCTTGGTGCGCTTGACGTGCCAGGCCGTACTGATTCGACGCCGTGCGGCCGCG
>DATBPR010000356.1:0-3950 GCA_036561285.1 Candidatus Limnocylindrales bacterium
TTCGGGGCGGAGGCGAGAACGCCCACTCCCCCTCGCCAGAACGCCCACTCCCCTTGATGGCGATAGCCGCATCAAGGGACGGTGGAGCCCGGATCGAGCGTCAAGGAAGCCGCCGATGAGCGGCCGATGGTTCGATTGACGAATGGCAACACCGAGACGGTCGCACCTCCCCCGTGAATGGGCTCTTGGGTCAGGTTGGCGCGACCCCGCAGCCCAGCGTGGCGCGGAGGCGCTGGGAAGAGCGGTTGTCAATGCTCGAAGACGAGCGGGCATGAGCCAGCGAGCGCTGGCCGGGCGCTCCGGCGTCGACCAGCCCACGATCTCCAGGCTCGAGCGCGGGGTCCTCCCCGGGATCAGCCTGCGTCGACTCGCGGCGATCGTCGCCGCGCTTCCGGACCTCTTCCGCTAACGCCTCGCGTGCGGACCCGCCGATGCGCCCGTCCGATGCGGCTATCACCATCAACGGGCAATGCCGCTTGCCCGCCGGTTGGGCCGGCAATCCGCGTCGCCCGCGGGCGTGTCATCCTCCCGGCGTGAAGTTCGGCATCCAGATCCCATCGTTCACCTGGCCCGGCGGCGCCGAGGAGATCGGCCCGACGCTGGCCCGGATCGCCCGCCAGGCCGACGACATCGGCGTCGATTCGATCTGGGTCATGGACCACTTCTTCCAGATCCGCGGGGTCGGGCCGGCAGAGGACCCGATGCTCGAGGGCTGGACGACCCTCGGCTTCCTTGCCGCGCAGACGACGAAGGCCCGTCTCGGCCTGATGGTCGGTGGGGTCCACTACCGGCTGCCGGGCCTCTGGGTGAAGGCGGCGACGACGCTCGACGTCCTGTCGGGCGGGCGGGCCTGGCTGGGCATCGGGGCGGCCTGGAACGAGGACGAGTCGCGGAGCCTCGGCTTCCCCTTCCCGCCGCTCGGCGACCGGTTCGAGATGCTCGAGGAGACGCTCCGGATCGCCCACGAGATGTGGACCGGCGAGCGGGGCACGGAGGCACACTTCGACGGCCGCCAGTACCACGCGGCGCGGCTGATGAACTCGCCGCAGTCGATCTCGAGGCCGCGGGTGCCGATCATGATCGGCGGCGGCGGCGAGCGGAAGACGCTCCGCCTGGTCGCCCAGTACGCCGACGCGACGAACGTCTTCGGCGGGCCCGAGCAGATCCACCACAAGTACGAGGTGCTGCGCGAGCACTGCGAGGCCGTCGGGCGGAACTACGACGAGATCGAGCGCTCGAACCTGCAGACGATCTACCTCGCCCGGGACTCGCCGCAGCAGATCGTCGACCGCTTCGGCGAGCTGTCCGACGCCGGCGCCCAGCACATCATCGCCAGCGTCGTCTCGATCGACGAACCCGAGCAGCTCGAGACGATCGGCCGCGAGATCCTGCCGCACCTGAAGGCGCTCTGATCAACCGCCCAAGACGGCCCGGAGCGTCGCGCCCCCGCCCCGCCGCGACGGTCACGCGAATCCCAGCCGGTCACTAACCGGGCCTTCGTGGTCAAGCGAATCCCGGGCGATCATGTGGCAGGAGTTTGCTGCCGGTCCGTGCTCGGCCCCGCTGATCCGGTGCCGCGGCGACTGGCGTAACGACCGCGTGAGATTCATCTGGCAACGGGTAGGCCGCGGACGGGGACACCCGCCCGAAACGATACCCCAGGGGAGTATCGAACCCGTGCTACGATCCGTGTCGATGACCGACGACCGCACGCCAGACCAGCCCGAAGACAGCTCGCCCTCCGAGCCGGAGACACCGAAGGCGGATCCCTTCGCCGGGCTCACGATCGACTTCGGTGGCGGCGCGGTCGACGCGGTCCCGCTCGACGGCAACGGCTCGAATGGCTCAGGTGCCAGCGCAGGCGCCGTCCCGACCGGCGGCGGCAACCGTGGCGCCCCGATCTCGTTCGGCGGCCAGTTTTCCTTCGGCGCCCCGATCGTCTTCGACGCCCCGGCGCCCGTCCTCGAGCCGCGAGCCGGCCATCCAGGCGGCGAAGGATCGGAAAGCGACGATCGCGACGCCACCCGGACGAAGCTCCTGATCATCGGGTCCGGTCCGGCCGGCCTCACCGCCGCGATCTATGCCTCGCGCGCGAACCTCGACCCGATCGTTCTCGCCGGCGTCGTGCCGGGCGGCCAGCTGATGATCACGAGCGACGTCGAGAACTACCCGGGCTTCCCGGAAGGGATCCTCGGGCCGGAGCTGATGGCCAAGTTCCGCGAGCAGGCGGAGCGGTTCGGCAGCCGGATCCACGACGTCGATGTCGAGCGCGTCGACCTCTCGTCGCGGCCGTTCGGCGTCTGGGCCCGCGGGATCGAGTACCGGGCCGACGCGGTCATCGTCGCGACCGGCGCGTCCGCGCTCTGGCTCGGGCTCGACAGCGAGACCCGCCTCCGCGGCCGCGGCGTATCGGCCTGCGCGACCTGCGACGGCTTCTTTTTCCGCGACAAGGAGATCGCGGTCGTCGGCGGCGGCGACACGGCCCTCGAGGAGGCCACCTACCTGACCCGCTTCGCCTCGAAGGTTCATCTGCTCCATCGCCGGGACACGTTCCGGGCGTCGAAGATCATGGTCGAGCGGGCCGAGGCGAACCCGAAGATCGAGATCCACACGAACCTGGCCGTCGACGAGGTCCTCGGCGGGGCGAAGGTCGAAGGCCTGCGCCTCCGCGACACCGTCACGGACGAGCAGCGGGACGTCCCGATGGAGGGGCTCTTCGTCGCGATCGGCTACCGCCCGAACACCGAGGTGTTCCGGGACTGGCTCGAGGTCGACGAGAAGGGCTATCTCGTGGTCCGCGACGAGACCGGCTCGCAGATCGAGGGAGTGTTCATCGCCGGCGACGTCCACGATCACCGCTACCGTCAGGCCGTGACCGCCGCCGGCGACGGCTGCAGGGCCGCGATCGACGCGGAGCGCTGGCTCGAGGCCGAGGGGATCAGCGAGGCAACGACGGCCACCGCATGGTGACCGGGCCCGTCGACCGGGCGGCGGCGCGACGATCCTGGGCGGCATGACGCGCGAGCGGACCGCGGTCCTCGTCCACGACCATGGGATGCGCTTCGTCGCGACAACGGGCACGGGCCGGACCATCGTCTTCGGCGACCACCGCGAGGGAAACGAGCTCTCCCCCGTCGAGACCGTCGAGGCGGCGCTCGCCGCGTGCTCCGCGATGGATGTGATCTCGATCCTCGAGAAGAAGCGCCAGCGGCTGACCTCGTACCAGATCGAGGTTCGCGGCGACCAGCGCGACGAGTACCCGCAGGTCTACACGCGGATCGACGTGACCCACGTCCTCGAGGGCACGGTGCTCCTGGAGTCCGCCGTCCGCCGGGCGATCCACCTGTCGGCGTCCAAGTACTGCCCGGTCAACGCGATGGTGTCGGCCGGGTCGACGGAGGTCCACCACGGCTTCCGAATGCGCTGCACGGGCGACGAGCCGCACGAGGCCGAAGGCGAGGTCGCGGTGACGGGACCAGATCTCCGCCCGGACGTCGTCGCCTAGGGCGCAGTTCGCCGCCGCTCGCCTCATTGCGGGTTGGTTGCATGACTATGCGAAACGGTTGTATAGTCATGCGCGGAATGGCTGACGTCCGTCCGATCGTCCCGGTCGCGATCCCGTCCCCCGCGAGGGACGGTGCGTGCGCGAGCACGCCGGTGCGCCCGTGAGCGCAGGGGTCGAATCCGGATCGATCGTGGGGAATCCCGCGACCGCCGCGACCGGGACGGATCGTCGGCCGCCACCCGACGGGCTCGTCCGCGTCGGGATCGTCGGCGCCACGGGCTATGTCGGCGCCGAGCTGATCCGGATCCTCAGCCGCCACCCGCGTGTCGAGATCGTCGGCCTCCAGGGCCGGGACCGCCACGGCGATCCGATCGCCGGCATCCACGCCCATCTGGCCGGCACGGGCCTGGCAGTCGAGAGCGATCTGCCGGCCGTCGATGCGGTG
>DATBPR010000357.1:0-3779 GCA_036561285.1 Candidatus Limnocylindrales bacterium
CTCGTGATCGCCGGGATCGGGCTCGGGCTCCTGGTGTCCCAGCTCAACAACATCACGCTTGCCCCGATCTCCGAGGAGCGGATCAGCGAGGCGGCCGGGGTCAACTCGGCGGGCGGCTCGTTCGGTCTGTCATTCGGGCTCGCGCTCGCCGGCGCGGTGATGCTCGGAACGCTTGCACTCTCGTTCACGAATCTGACGAACGCCAGCACGGTCCTCCAGCCGGAGCACAAGCAGCAAGTCGCGACGGCCCTGAACGATGACGCCCAGCTGATGAGCAACACGGCGCTGGACGCGCAGCTGGAGGGCCAGCCGGAGGCGGTCCAGCAGGAGATCATCCGGATCAACACCGAGGCCCGGCCGCTCGCGCTCCAGTTCGCGTTGCTGGTTCCGCTGTTCGCGGCGATCGTCGGGCTGATCGTGTCGTTCCGGCTCGTGAGCCTGCCGGACATCAAGCCCTCGGCGGCGCTCGAGGGGCTGGCGTTCGACTAGCGCCCGGCGATGCGCCGAGGAATCCAGAGAGCCGGCGGGCACGGCCCACCGGCTCTCGTCGCGTCCGGGTCCGGAGCCTGTTCAGGCGCTCGGGCGGCGCGTCAGGCGCGTGGTGCCTCCGGTCTTCGCGCTCGAGGCCTTCGGGGTCGACGGCTTCGGGGTCGACGGCTTCCGCGGCGTCGCGGCCCGCCGGGTCGTCGCGACGGCGCGCGTCGACTTCGAGGCGCCGGCCGTCGCCCGACGGCCACCGGTCGCGGTCGGCGCCGGAGTTGCAGCCGTCGCAGCGGCCGCCGCCGACGGCGTCGCGGTCGAGGCCGCTGGGGTCGCGCCGGCCGGCCGCCCACGGGTCGACCGCGTGGTCCGGGTTCCGGTGGTCGTTCGCCCGCGCGTCGTGCTCCCACGCGGCCGCCCCGGACCACGCCGCGGCTTCGCGGCCGCCGACAGCTCCGAGCGGAAGAACTCGAGCGCCGTCCGGGTCTTCGTCTGCTGCGCGCCGCCGACGTTGACGCCGTACTTCGCGAGGTAGGCCCTCGCCTCCGCCGCGACCTGGAAGGTCTCGCTCGGCAGGCACTTCGTCGAGAGCTCGAGAATCCGCGTGCCGTCCTGGTAGAGCCAGAGCTCGGCGACGAACTTCCGGTTGAGCTCCTTCGGGAACCAGACCAGCTTGAGGATGAAGGTCGGCCCGAGCGGCACGAGCTGGTCCATCGCGATCCCTGAAGGAGCGTGCGCCGCGAAGAACGCCTTCTGCTCCTTCGTGAAGATCTTCCGGAGCGGGATGGCGCCACCGAGCACGTCGCGGATCTCGGCCGCGGTGCTCTTGCCCTTCATGGAACCCGAGGCGACGTACCCGCCGGGCATCGCGTCGACCTCGACGTTGAAGCTGGCCGACCGGCGGACCTCGTCGGGCAGCTCGTTGGGCACGACCGGGCGCAGCTTGACGACCGTGTCGCCGCGGCCCCCCTGGATCCGCCGGGCGCGGACGACCAGGCCGGCCTTGTCGAGGTCGAGGTTCGGGGTGTCGAAGAAGAAGACCTGGCGCGGCTCGGCCTCGACCGGGTCGATCGGCAGGCCCTGGATGGTCGCGCGGTGCGAGCTCGATGGGACGGTGAGCTTCAGCTCGACGCTGTCGGCCCCCTTGACGAGCTCGAGCATGCTGCCGAGCTGGGCGTCCGACAGGCGCGGCGCCGGCCTCCTGGTGGGTGGCACGGGATGGTCCTCCTTGGGGTTGTGGTCCGGCTCGGACGGACGACGGCTACGTGCCGGCGCCGAAACGCTCGACGAGCACCCCGTGACGGAGACCGCGATCGCTCACGGTCATCGACTGCTGCTCGAGCTTCGTGAGAATGGTCCGGATGATGCACGCGCCGGCGAGGATCACCTCCGCCCGTTTCGGCTGGAGTCCGACGATCTCCCGCCGGGCGTCGGAGTCGCGGGTCCGGTACAGCTCGATCTGGCGATCGATCTCGGCCAGGTCCAGGACCGTGCCGTGGACGACGTCCGGGTCGTAGGTCGCGAGGCCGTGCTTGACGGCCGTGATGTTCGTCACGCCGCCGCCCATCCCGATGACGGCGTCCGGCTTCGGCCGCCCGTCGAGACGCGACAGGTCGGCGGCGATCGCCGTTAGCGCCTCGTCCACGACGTCCCGGCCGACGGCGTGATCCAGGCCGAACCGGTCCGTGTAGCGGACGGCGCCGACGTCGACGCTGAACCGCTCGTCGACGCGAGCGCCCTGACCGAAGGTGAACTGCGAGCTGCCGCCGCCCGTGTCGAACACCACCGACGTGCCGTCCCCGACGCCGAGGCTGGACACGGCGGCGAGATACGCGAGCCGGCTCTCGTCCTCGCCCGAGATCACGTCGATCGTGACGCCGGTCGCGGCCTTGACGGCCACCAGCACGTCGCCCGCGTTGCTCGCCATCCGCAGCCCGGCCGTGCCGACGACGACGATCGCGACCGCGCCGTCGCGCTTCGCCTCGTCGACCATCCCGGTGATCGCGGCGACGGTCCGCTCGATCGCGGCCGGGGCGATCGCACCGGTCTCCTGGATCCCCTCGCCCAGCCGGCTCACGTCCGCCCGGTCGGCGACGGGCCGGAAGCCCGCGCCGTCGCGCTCGGCAACGTGGAACTTCACCGAGTTCGTCCCGACGTCGATCACTGCGTAACGCTCCGGGCGATCCTCGACCGTGGCGACGAGCCCCTTCGGGTAGCTCGTGTTCAGGTAGCCGGACAGGCCGGTCTGGCGGACCGCCTCGAGCACCGCCGCCTTGTCCTCGGATTCGATCGCGATCGTCTTCGACGGCTTGCCGTCGGCGACGACGTCGGTCACCTCCGACGTGCAGCCGTTGACCTTGTAGCGGACCCGGCGCTTGTGGACCTCGACCGCCCGGATCGCGCCGCCGCCACCGAAGGCCGCGACGAACTCGTCGAGCGTGTAGCGGTCGCGGTCGATCACCGGACGGCGGAGGCCGAGCGCGTCGAGGACCGTGCCGACGTCGTCCGGAGACATCGGGAACGACGCCTTCATGACGGGCTCCCAGCGCTCGAGGCCGTCGGCGTCCGTCTCGCGGAGGAGCTTCACGTCCATCAGGTCGTCGCGGACCTTGGCGCTCCCACCGGCGACCGTCAGGAGGTACGTCTCGTCGCTTTCCTGGATGCCGGTGGACGTCATCGCCGCGAAGGCCGCCTCGGCAGGGCCGATCACGTGGCCGAACGTCCGCCACTCCCAGCGGGGGATGATCCCCTGGAGCTTCGACGGCGTTCCGGGTGCCGTCACGGGCGCGGCTCGCCGCGGCCGGACCGCGCCGGGGACGCACCGTTGATCTCGCGCACGGACCCCTCCTGGATCGCGCGGCCGGCGACGGGCCGCAACGGACGAGACGTCGGCGTTGCTCGGACGCTCGCCGTCTGGCGCGGATCGTGTCACACCCGCGCGATCGCGTCTCGGGGGGACGCGCGACAACGCACGGGCGGGCGGGCATCGTCGGGTGCGCCCACTTGTCAGGGCCGCCCGTCGTCACGCAGCATCGGGACCACCCGGATCCGTGGCGCGACGTCGGCGCTCGAGGGCCGGCGGAGGAGGATCGTGCGAGTTGTCCGTCGCCGTGACGTCCCTGAGCCCCCGGGCGTGAGCGGCGAACCGCGAGCGTCGGCCTGATGCCGCCTCGCCCGGGACGCAGGGCCGCCGCCGTGACCGCGGTCGGCGGAGCGGCAGTCGCCGCAGGAGCGGCCGTTCGACAGGGCCGGAATCGCGTCCGCCATCGACGTGCCCCCGTCCGTCCGGAGGCGGTCAC